>JANQMT010000023.1:0-8249 GCA_028279945.1 Clostridia bacterium | reverse complement strand
ATTTTTCTTAAAATAATCTCTTCTTGACGAGATACTTCTTTTTCTATTCGGTCCAATTTTGCAGAGTTTTGGGTATAACCATCAAATAAAGCTTCAAATTTAACCTTTTGCTCATTCTCAATTTTTACGACAGTATTACTGACATCTTTCACTTCATTTTTTAACTCATCAAGCTTAGAGTTTGTTTGTTTTTTAAATTGAATAAATTCATTTTCCATACTGCCAACTTTTGCGGCAATAAGTTCTAATAATTCTCTATCTGTCATGAATCAATCCCCCTCATAGTATTTTCATAAGGAAATTTTACTTGATTTTTCTTAAAATAATCTCTTCTTGACGAGATACTTCCATTTCGATACGGTCTAATTTTGCAGAGTTTTGGGTATAACCATCAAATAAAGCTCCAAATTTAACCCTTTGCTCATTCTCAATTTTTACGACAGTATTGCTTACATTTTTCATTTCCGTTTTTAAAGTAGAGACGTCAGTTTTTAAAGTAGAAACATCAGTTTTCAAAGTAGAGACGTCAGTTTTCAAAGTAGAAACGTCAGTTTTCAAAGTGGAAACATCAGTTTTTATTCCTCTAATCTCAGAATACATTTGAGTCATTAGGTCAAATATTTTCTCTTCATTATTCAAAGACTCTCCCTCCTTTATCTAAAGCCTTATACTATAATTTATGTTTTTCTTTAAGTTATATATTAACAAGTTACAATTTTTCGTACAATCTCACTAATAATATAATAAATTAATTTCTTGTTTTAATCAATAATTATGACAAAAGGCAGCCCATATTTAACAGAGATATTTTTTAATCCTCTGTTATCAAAGCATTAATAGCTTGGCCTGGTGCAACCATAGGAAATACTTTTTCATCGGAAGGGATTTTACAATGAATGAGTACAGGCTCATGACTATTGAGCGCTTTTTGCAGAATTGTTTCTACATCTTTCTTATGGTGGATGGCATATCCCTTCATACCAAAATTCTCGGCTAGGCCTACAAAGTTGGTTGTATGATCGAGGGTTGTTTCAGAGTATCTTTGGTCAAAGAATAATGCTTGCCACTGTTTAACCATTCCCAATACATTATTATCTATAAGTAGAATAATAATAGGAAGATTATAATTAACGGCTGTAGCCAGCTCTATAAGATTCATTTTAAAACAACCGTCTCCGGCGATGTTGATGACTTTACTTTTAGGATTCGCTATTTGTGCACCTATTGCCGCACCCAGCCCGTATCCCATTGTTCCAAGGCCGCCGGATGTTAGCAGCTCTTTTGGTCGGGTAAAGGTATAGTGTTGTGCTGTCCACATTTGATGTTGGCCCACTTCAGTTGTAATAATGGTATTGTCATCTGTCAATTCACTTAATTTTTCAATGATATATTGGGCTTTGAGTCCTGTACCATTGTATTCTAATGGATACTTTTCTTTGTAATTTTTTATTTTATTAATCCAATCAGGTCGATGCTTGGAAAGGATTCTATCGTTCAGTCGTTTAAGGATTTCTTTGGCATCACCAATGATATGATGGTGGGTAGGCATATTTTTATTAATTTCAGCCGGATCAATATCCATGTGAAGCACTTTTGCTTTTGGAGCAAATTTGGCTAGATTTCCAACAACACGGTCACTGAATCTGGCGCCTATGGCTATAATTAAATCACATTCCATGACGCCTAGATTTGATGTTTTGGTACCATGCATTCCGATCATGCCTGTGAATAGTTCATGATCCCCAGGGAATGACCCTAATCCCATTAAACTGGATGTTACGGGTGCATTCACTTTTTCAGCAAAGGTTAGAAGTTCTTTTGAAGCGTCTGAACGGACAACGCCGCCACCCACGTATATAAAGGGTTTCTTCGATTCCTGTATTAGATTTAGTGCTGTGAATAAAGAGTCTTCTGTTATATTATCATTAATTTTTTGAACATCTATTATTTTGGGTATATATTCCGCTTTATCAATGGCCACATCTTTTGGAATATCAATCAGTACCGGACCAGGTCGACCGGACTTGGCAATAATAAAAGCATCTCTTGTAATATCTGCTAATTCTTCAGCGTTATCTACAATATAGCTATGCTTGGTGATAGGCGCTGTAATACCTGTAATATCTACTTCCTGAAAACTATCTTTGCCAAGCAGATGTTTAGGCACATTGCCTGTTATAACAACCATTGGGATAGAATCCATATAAGCTGTAGCAATACCTGTGACTAGATTCGTTGCACCTGGCCCAGAAGTTGCAATACAGACACCAACTTTACCTGTCGATCTTGCATAACCATCTGCTGCATGTGCTGCTCCTTGTTCATGTGCAGTGAGTACGTGCTGTATATGTTTTTTGTTTTTATACAATGCATCATAGATATGAAGGACAGCAGCTCCCGGGTATCCAAATATTGTATCTACCTTTTGTTCTTTTAAACATTCAATTATGATATCAGCACCTGTTAATAACATATTATCATCTCCTTCATCTGGGTTTTAGTATTTTGAGAAATAAAAAACCTCCGTCCTATAATAAGGACGAAGGTATTGATTACATCTCCGCGGTACCACCTATATTGCTATTTAAGCCACTTTGTCTAATACGAGATGGAATACTTTCCATAGTATTTTCATCTGATATCAGCTCCCTAATAACGGTGGGAATCCGTTGAAGTCTACTCTCTTAAGATTTCGGTCCAAAGCTCCAAGGCTACCTTCCATTATTCCTTCATGGAGAATTTCCACCATCATCTCCTCTCTATAAGTCCAAAATAACGTACTCTTCCTTTTCTTTGCTGTTCATTAATTTAATAAATTATTGTAAAGAATATATCAGTTAATGCTTACTTTGTCAAGATATTTTATAGTTTTTACTAAAAGAAGGGACTACAAAAGAGCAGCTATCCGGTGGGAATTTTTTATATGTGATGATATAAAGTGACACAGCAGCAATTCATATTTATATAAATTGTATAGAATTAAAATCAGAACAAAACATACATATGTTATATAGGTAGTATGATGTGTAGGAATACAGGTTTAAAAAACTGAGCCACACCCAGATGATGTAATTTTTTCTGTAAGGCTAGGCATCATGAGGAGTAGGTACCCTTAGGTACCTGCGACGAATGTAACGACGCATTACTGGAAAAAGTGCATCATCTGGGCTGTATTACTATACGTCATGCTACCTACCGGTAGTGTGATGGATTACTCCCAAAAGGAGGTAGTTTGAGATTGGTAGATTTTCTTGAGTTAATTAAAAAAGATCGAGGAGAAAGAAAAAATGAGTATTTCGAAGGTACATTCTTAGATTACATCGAGATACTAAGTAAGTCTTCCGATTTGAACAAATTAGCGCATCAAAGAATGTATGAAATAATATTAGATGAAGGAGTGGAAGTGGTCAATACGGAAGAAGAATCTAAACTAAGAAGAATATATGGCAATGATGTTATCAAGCGATATAACTTCTTTAAAGATGATTTCTTTGGGATCGATAAAACTTTAATGAAGATTGTAAGGTACTTTCATGCAGCAGCAATGAACGGCGAAGAATCTCGACAAGTTTTATATTTGGTTGGTCCGGTGGGAGCAGGGAAATCATCTATTATGGAAAAATTAAAAAAGGCGCTGGAAAGGAGCTCTTCTATTTATGCGATTAAAGGATGTCCAATGAGAGAAGAACCTTTACATCTCGTTCCTAAGCATCTGCGCAAGCAATTCGAAGAGGCATTAGATCTTCAAATTGAGGGTGATTTATGCCCCGTATGCCGTTATAGGCTGAAAGAAGAATATAATGGCCAATTTGAGAATTTTCCTATAGAGACCATTGATTTTAGCATTCGCTCCAGAAAAGGAATTGGTGTTGTGCCACCTGTGGACCCCAATAATCAGGATACGTCCGTACTGATAGGTTCGGTAGATATATCTAAATTAGATTTATATTCTGAAGATGATCCAAGAGTACTGTCCTTAAATGGTGCATTTAATGTAGGAAATAGAGGAATTGTAGAATTTATAGAGGTGTTTAAAAACGAAGTTGAGTACCTTCATGCTATGATTACTGCCACACAGGAAAAGAGTATTCCATCACCGGGCAAAGGCCCCATGGTATATTTTGATGGTATTATACTTGCACATTCCAACGAGGCAGAGTGGAACAAATTTAAGGCTGACCATACGAATGAAGCAATATTGGATAGAATTGTAAAGATTGAGGTTCCTTATTGTCTTCAATTGGATGAAGAAATAAAAATATATGAAAAGATATTAAAGAACAATAAGTTTGATATACATATTGCACCTCATACTATAAAAGTAGCTTCAATGTTTTCTATACTAACACGATTAACACCTTCATCCAAGATTAATCCGTTAACAAAACTTAAAATATATAATGGTGAAGAAATAGTAGAAAATGGTTCAACAAAGAAAGTAGATATTTTGGAACTTAAAGAACAAGCACAGGGAGAAGGCATGAAGGGGATATCCACAAGATTTATCATGAAAGCTTTAGATATTGCAATGGCAGAATCCGAACATAAATGTATTAATCCAATAATAGTACTGGAAACGTTAATCCATTCGGTTAAAGAATTAGCCATAACAGATGATGAAAAGAAACAATATTTAAACTTTTTACAAGATACCATCAAAAAAGAATATCATAAGTTATTGGAAGAGGAAGTTTCTAAGGCATTTATTCATGGATATAAAGAACAAGCAGAGGATTTGTTTAATAACTACTTAGATCATGCAGAAGCTTTTGTTAATAAAGTTAAAATTAAAGATGCCAATACAGGAGAAGAATTGGAGGCAGATGAAAAATTCCTGCGTTCTATAGAAGAACAAATAGGCATTACTTCATCATCAGCAAAAGGATTTAGGCAAGATGTTACGGCATATATGCTTTATACCATGCGAAATGGAGGCAAGATAGATTATACGTGTTATCAACCTTTAAAAGAAGCCATTGATAAAAAGTTAACAGCATCTGTTAAAGAATTGAGTAGAGTCATTACGTTAAGTAAAGTCAGAGATAAAGAGCAAAACAAGAAATTTAATGCAATGGTTGAAGAGCTTAAAAAGAATGGTTATTGTGATCATTGCTGCAATGTTATTTTGAAATATGCAGCAAACAACCTTTGGAAGGATTAGGACATTTAGAATAATGAAACAATGATGTGAAGGGTAGCACACTACAATGTGTCTGCCCTCGTGTTTTATAACGTATAGGGAATTTTAGTGTTTGCTTAGGAGTGGGAATATGGCGATATTTAGAGAATTTGATAGTTTGGGAAGAGATCGAGCCGGTGAGGATAAAAGAAGACATAGAGAATTGGTAGAAGATGCAATCAAAAAAAATATTGGAGATATCATTGCTGAAGAAAGTATAATCGGACAAAACAAAAATAAAAAAGTCAAAATTCCAATAAAGGGTATTAAAGAGTATCAGTTTATATATGGCAAGAATAAATCAGGGACAGGGTCCGGAACAGGAGAAGAAAAACGAGGCGATAAGGTTGGCAGTGATGATATGCAAGAGCAGGATGGTACAGGGCAAGCGGGAAATCAAGAAGGAGAAGATATTTATGAAATCGAAGTTACCATTGAAGAGCTCATCAATTATTTGTTTAAAGATTTAGATTTACCTTATATGGATCGAAAGAAATTCAGCGAAATAGAATCGGAGAAAACTTCCAAGAGATTGGGTTACCAAAGAAAAGGGATTCAACCGCGTTTAGCAAAAAAAAGATCTATGATTGAAAGAATCAAAAGAAAAAAAGCTTATGAGAGAAATAAACAGCATGATGCCGGTAATCCGGATGAAGAGGAAAAGCGGTTTCCCTTTAAAGAAGATGATTTGCGGTATTATCGATTAAGAGAAGATGTACGAAGAGAGTCCAATGCAGTTATTATTTGTATTATGGATACCTCCGGTTCTATGGATATGACAAAGAAGTATTTTGCGAGAAGTTTTTATTTTCTTCTATATCAATTTATTAAACTGAAATATGTTAATGTGGATATTGTTTTTGTTGCACATACGACAGTGGCCAAAGAAGTCAATGAAAAGGACTTTTTTCATAGAGGGGAATCGGGGGGAACGTATATTAGCAGCGGGTATGCGAAAGCGTTGGAAATTATTGAAGAAAGATACAGTCCTGAAATATGGAACATATATGCATTTCACTGCAGTGACGGCGATAATTGGACAGAAGACAATGCAAGAGCTATTGAACTTGCCAATGAACTATGTAAGACATGTAATCTTTTTGGATATGGAGAGATTAAGGCAGGGGGGTATACGTCTCCCAGTAATATACGAAATCAATTACAATCGAAAGTAAAGTATTCAAATTTTTCAATTGCAACGATATCGAAAAAGGAGGATATTATTCCAGCTCTCACAAAACTATTGGAAAAAGAGTCCATGGAATAATGTATGATTTATGATGTATACTGTAGAGCAATTAGAAAGTTGGAATGATAGGATAGAGCGTATTGCTAAAGAACAAGGATTAAATTATTATCCACAAGAATTTGAACTCTGTAGTTATGAAGATATGCTTTGTTATGAAGCTTATGTTGGGATGCCTTCACATTATCCCCATTGGAGCTATGGAAAAGCCTATGAGAAACAAAAAATGCTTTATAAATATAATTTAACAGGATTGCCTTATGAAATGGTCATCAACTCGAACCCATGTATTGCATACCTTATGAGGGATAATACACTCTTACTGCAGATTTTAACCATCACCCATGTATTTGGGCACAATGATTTCTTTAAAAATAACCGATTGTTTGTAGAAGGCACTAATGCAGGTTCTACAATTGAAATGTTCAAAAACCATGCAAATAGGATTAGAAACTATATTCAGGATCCAACGATAGGATATGAACGCGTTGAACGTATTTTAAATGCTGCTCATGCGTTAAGATTTCAGACTACAAGAGTAATAGGTCAGAAAACAATCTCAGAAGATGAAAAAAAGAAAAGAATAATAGAAAAATATTATGAGGAAACAAAGATTGACAGTGTATTGGACAATAAAAAGGAAGTGCCGTTTCCTGACCTAAATAGATTACCATTAGAGCCCACAGAAGATGTTATGATGTTTATTGCTGAGTATGGAAAGCTGGATGCATGGGAGAAGGATGTTATAGAAATTGTAATGGAGGAAACAAAGTATTTTATTCCTCAAATAGAAACTAAAGTGATGAATGAAGGATGGGCAAGCAGGTGGCATTATAAGATTTTAAATGAATTGGAATTACCGCAAGACTTTCATTTAGAATTCTTAAATAGACATAATCAAGTTATCAGACCGTTTTTAGGGAATATTAATCCTTATTTTTTAGGTTTTAAAATATTTGAAGATATTGAGAAAAAATATGGAAAAGATAAAATTTTTGAAGTCCGTGAATTGGAAAGAGATGAGTCCTTTATTCGAAGATATCTTACAGAAGAGTTGTGCAAGGACCTCCATTTATTTCAATATGGCAAAATAATACCGGGACCGGATTATGTTATCACTGAAGTAGCCGATAAGGATGGATGGAAGATCATTCGAGACTCTCTTGCCAACAGCATAGGTATGAACGCAATTCCTTGTATAAAAGTAATAGAGGTGTCACAAAAAGATCATTCCCTTACGCTGACGCATGAATATGATGGCAGGGAATTAAATTTATCGTATGCCTATGAATCCTTAAAATATCTTTCTACTCTTTGGGGAGGCAAAGTGTATTTAAAAACGGTAGTAGGTAAAGAGAAGAAGTTAATTATATGCAACGAAGATCGAAAAATATCCATAAAGTCACAACAACTTAAAAGGTAATAAAAATGTGCTGCCTATTAGGTAGCGATTGTAGACAAATTGAATGCAGGTGTATAGATATTCGTTTGTGCATTCAATTGCGAAATGTTTTGTCTTCGCATCAAACAACAAAAACGCATCAAAATATGAATATATTGAATCACTTATGTAATTTCCTGAGTTATTTATCACTAATAAATATAAAAAAACAGATAAAAGTGCTATAATAATTGAGGATGTTATAAATAAATACAACATATATTATTAAATTACTACAAAATAGTATATAATAAATGCGAACTATTAAAAATATTTTCTAATTATGATGAATTGGCGTTAAAATTGTAATTTGATTTAACTTAAAACATATATTTAATAATTGAAGATAACTTGAATGTTAGTTTTTTTATGGTGGTAAATAT
>JANQMT010000012.1:0-20614 GCA_028279945.1 Clostridia bacterium | reverse complement strand
CAGTCAGCGAAGCCTATAGGACTCTTGAAGTAAGGGGGTTTGTAGAGATTAGACCAGGAGGAGGTGCGTTTATAAAGGAAGTAGATTTAAATAGTGTTTTTAAACCTTTTTCACAAATGATTTCCGATGACTATAGGCTGATACTAGATACATTAGATGCTAGAGATGTTATTGAAACAGAAGTAGCAAAACTGGTTGCATGTAGAGCAAATGATCAGGAAATTGAACAAATTAAGGATATTATTGCAGAATCAAAAAAAGCAGTTAAAACAGGTAGTAACGGTTTAAAATATGATGATGATTTTCATATGGCGTTAGCAAATGCATCTCATAATAAGATTTACGCTATGATCATGAATCTAATAAAAGATGCATTAACCAAAAGTAGAGAAGCAACACTTAATATTGCCGGACAACCCAGTAAAACGGTTGACGACCATGAAGAGATATTAAATGCTATAATAAGTGGCGATTCAGAAAAAGCTGGTATAGTAATGAGAAAACACTTAAAAAAAGCCAGAGAAAACATAATCGATATAATAAATAAAGAATAATGGCATATCATTATTTTTAACCTAATTGGACCAGCCAATAGTCCGATAGTGATTCTTTTATTTTTTTTACAAAATTGGTTCATCCAATAGTCCGAAAGATTATTTTGAAATTTCATACTATTAAAAATCAGTGCAATATTACGATTATTTAAAATCATATGGAGGTGGCGTAATGTTAGAAAAAAATAGGTTGTTGAATATTTATAAAACCATGAATGACATTAGAAAATTTGAAGAAAAAGCTCTTAAATTTTTTGAAGAAAATAAGCTGAGAGGATCTGTTCATTTATACATAGGACAGGAAGCGGGTGCAGCAACAATATGCTCCCATTTAAACGATAGTGACTATATCACAAGTACTCATAGAGGGCATGGTCATTGTATAGCAAAAGGTGCAGATTTGGGAAAAGCTATGGCAGAGTTAATGGGAAAAGAAACAGGATACTGTAAAGGCAGAGGCGGATCCATGCACATAGCAGATTTTTCAAAAGGCAATTTGGGAGCAAATGCCATTGTAGGCGGGGGCATTCCCATTGCTGTAGGGGGAGCGCTTGCAGCAAAGATGAAGGGGACCAATCAAGTAGCAGTGACATTTTTTGGCGACGGTGCTTCAAATCAAGGGACTTTTCATGAATCCATTAATATGGCTGCTCTTTGGAAGCTCCCGGTCATATTTGTATGTGAGAATAACGGATTCGGTATTTCAGTTCCTCAAAGAGAAAGCACATCGGTTGAAGATATTTCAGTAAGAGCAAAATCCTATGATATTCCGGGACATACGTTAGATGGAAATGATGTCCTTACAATGGATAAAGTTATACAGGAAGCGGTGAAAAGAGCTAGAAATGGTAAAGGCCCCACCCTGATAGAACTAAAAACTTATAGATGGATGGGACACTGGACAGGTGATCCACAGCCATATAGAACCAAGAAAGAAATACATGCATGGAAAGAAAAGTGTCCCATAAAAAGATTAAAAAAATATTTAATAGAAAATAATATGGCAGAAGAAAGAGAACTGAATGAAATAGAACAGCAATCACAAAATAATGTAGAGGAAGCGGCAAATTTTGCACTAAATAGTGATGAACCGGATGCTGATAAAGTGATGGAAAATGTATTTTCTGAAGGAGGGGTATCATGACCATTAAAACTTATGCGCAGGCTATAAAAGATACTTTAGCTGAAGAAATGAGAAAAGATAAAAATGTTTTTATTATGGGCGAAGATATTAAAGTCCTGGGTGGGGTTTTTGGATGTACCAGAGGATTGGTGGACGAATTTGGTGAAGACAGAGTCATTAATACGCCAATTTCTGAAGCCGGATTTGTTGGAGCAGGTCTTGGAGCTGCTGCAGCCGGTATGAGACCTGTTGTGGAGTTAATGTATATGGACTTTACCTATATCGCCATGGATCAAATATTAAATCAAGTGGCTAAAGTGAGATATATGACCGGTGGAAATATCTCAGTACCAATGGTTATTAGAGGTCAGCAAGGAATTGGAAGGGGAAATGCAGCCCAACATTCTCAAAGTGTTGAAACCATATTTATGCATATGCCTGGTATTAAGGTTGTACTGCCGTCAACACCTGCTGACGCTGCAGGGCTTTTAAGAACAGCTATTAGAGATATTGACCCGGTGATATTTATAGAACATAAGGCGTTATATGCTACAAAAGGTGAAGTTCCTGATGATTCTGAATTTTCAATACCTTTTGGAAAGGCAAATGTTGTTAAAAAGGGGAGCGATGTTACTGTCGTAACAAACTTATATTATTTAAATAAAACGCTTGAAGTTGCTAAAAAGTTAGAAAAGGAGGGAATAAGTGTAGAAATTATTGACCCGAGAACATTAGTGCCTTTTGACAAAGATACCATAATCAATTCAATTAAGAGAACAGGGAAACTTTTAGTAGTTCACGAAGCACATAAAATAGCAGGTTGGGGGGCTGAAGTAGCTGCTGCTATCATGGAAGAAGCATTTGATTATTTAGATGCACCTGTCATGAGATTAGGAGCGAGACATTGTCCACTACCTTTTAATCTTAACCTGGAAAATGCTGTAGTACCTCAGGTAGAGGACATTGAAGAAGCTATTAGGAAAATAGTTTGATGATCTAATGAAAATTTATTATTAAAAAAGTGGAGGGGAAAATGAAAACAATGAATAGAATGATTGCTGTTATTTTAAGTTTGGTGTTGATTTTAACTATGATGACTGCATGTGGCGGAAATAATACGGACGCAGTAGAGGAAGATGTCAATGTAGACGAAAAAATAATGATTAAAGTTGGTCATGGTAACCCGGAAAGTAACGCTATACATGAAGGGTGGTTGAAATTTCAAGAGTTAGTTGAAGCGAAATCAAATGGAAATATTGAAGTTGAAATTTATCCTAATGGACAACTGGGTGGAGATCGTGAATTAATTGAAGCGCTTCAAATGGGAAACGTAACAATGAGCTCCCCATCTTCTGCACCATTGGCTTCTTTTAATAAAAACTTTTTTGTATTAGATATTCCATTCCTTTTTAAAGATAGGCAACAAGTATATAGTGTTTTAGACGGAAATGCCGGACAAGAGCTATTAAAAACATTTGAAGAATATAATATTAAAGGTCTGGCATTTATGGAAAATGGCTTTAGAAACCTTACCAATAGTAAGACACCTGTAAAAACACCGGAAGATTTAAATGGTTTAAAAATTAGGACGATGGAAAATGAATTACATTTAGCAGCGTGGACACTGTTGGGTGCTAATCCAACACCTATGGCTTTTGGAGAATTGTTTACAGCATTACAGCAAAAAACGGTAGATGGTCAGGAGAACCCATTTGAACTCATTTACTCAGTTAAATTTTATGAGGTACAGGACTACATTTCTAAAACTCAGCATATATACACGCCTTATGTTATTATCATGAATAATGAGTTCTATGCAAATCTATCAGATGAAAATAAAGAAATTATTGACGCATCCATAAAAGAAGCAACAGACTATCAAAGAGAATTGGCTAAGCAAAAAGATGTTGAGTCTGAACAGGCTATTAAAGAAGCAGGTGTAGAAGTGATTGAATTAACAGATGAAGAAAAGGCAGCTTTTAAAAATAAATTAACACCATTATTTGATCAAGTAAAAGAAAAAGCAGGAAGTGAAATGGTGGATTTGTTTGTAAACGCTACAAAATAATATATTAATATGAACAAGTAAGCTTTTGCTTACTTGTTCTATAAATACACCCTATTTGTGATTAATGTCTATATACGTAAATACAAACATGACTTTTAAGGAGTTATATTATGAAAATCATTCAATATTTAAATGAATATATTGAAAAAATTATTTTAATCATATTACTTTCAGGTATGAGTTTAATTATTGGCGTTCAAGTTTTTATGAGATATGTGATGAAGTCATCTCTAAGCTGGTCGGAAGAAATTGCAAGATATATGTTTATATGGATGGTATATATTGGAATAAGCTATGGTGTTAAAATGAAAAAGCATATAAAAATCGATGCAGCTGTCAAGATATTTCCCAACAAGATTAGGAAATATCTATATATCGTATCGGATTTAATTTTTTTAGTATTTACAATCATTATTATTTTGCAATCTGAAAAAGTTGCTATGCTTATTTTAAAACTTGGTCAAATATCACCTGGTACAGGTATATCTATGGGATATATTTATCAAGCTGTTCCTATTGGATTTGCACTAGTTGGCATTAGATTAATACAAAGTATTGTTTGTAAAGTTAAAGAAATACGATGATAGAAAAGGAGCTTAATATGGTTACAGTAGTTCTTTTTGGTAGTTTTTTGTTATTTTTAATATTTAATACGCCTATAGGTATTGCACTAGGAATGGCTTCTCTAGTAACTATTATTTATTCAGGCCAAGTAGAATTATCATATTTAGCACAGAGCTTAACAACTTCGGTTAATTCATTTCCACTAATGGCTGTTCCTTTTTTTATTCTTGCGGGAGAATTAATGGGCAAAGGAGGCATCTCTGAAAGATTATTAAAAGTTGGGAATATGATATTTGGAAGATATACCGGAGGCCTTGCAATCGTTACGGTTGTGGCATGCATGTTTTTTGCAGCCATCTCAGGGTCCGGACCTGCTACGGTTGCGGCAATTGGCGGTATAATAGTGCCGGAAATGATTAAAAGAGGATATAAAAAAGGATTTACTTCAGGATTAATAGCTACTTCCGGAAGTATTGGTGTTATGATACCCCCTAGTATTCCTATGGTGATTTATGGTGTGTCAACAGGTGTTTCTATTAGTACAATGTTTATTGCCGGATTAATACCTGGGATATTAGTAGGCATAGCGTTAATACTCTATAGTTACTTTACTTCTAAAAAAGAAGGTTACAAAGGCATTAACGAAGTATATTCCGCTAAAGAAATATTATCGGCATTAAATGATGCTAAGTGGGCAATGTTTGTTCCTGTAATTATTCTAGGAGGCATATATGGTGGTGTTTTTACGCCGACGGAAGCAGCAGCGGTTGCAGTAATATATGGGTTTATCGTTGGTACATTTATATATAAAGATTTAAAATTTAAAGCACTGCCTGATGTTATTGTTAATGCAGCTTTAACCACAGCAACCGTATTAATTATTGTTGGAACAGCAACAACCTTTGGACGAATATTAACCATAGAGCAAATACCAACCAAGCTAGCTGGTGCTATTATTGGATTTTCAGATAGTAAAATAGTCGTTTTATTATTAATAAATGTGTTATTACTGTTTGTAGGATGCTTTATGGAAACACTAGCAGCAGTTATTATTCTAGCGCCTATATTGTTACCTGTCGTGTTAGAGATAGGTGTTGACCCGGTACATTTTGGAATTATTATGGTGGTTAACTTAGCCATTGGGTTTATGACACCGCCACTAGGCGTAAATCTTTTCGTAACGTGTGGTATAGCGGATATAAGCATTGAAAGAATCTCAAGAGCAATTATTCCATGGCTGATTGTTATGATATCAACATTATTGATTATAACTTATATCCCGGCGATATCGCTTACCCTACCCAAACTATTTGGATTTTAATATCAGTATCAATATATTTTATAAAAAATTAATATTATGAAAAAATGCTAATAGATGAGCAAGCAAGGAGGGGAATATATGGCAAACAGAGTTATTATGCCAAAACAAGGGCTTCAAATGACTGAAGGTACAATAACTAAGTGGTTGATTCAAGAAGGAGAAAGTGTAAAAGAAGGGGAGCCTTTGTTTGAAATTGAAACGGATAAACTCAGTATAGTTATTGAATCCGCTTACACAGGCACCTTAATTAAAATCATCAAAGACCAAGGGAAAACTGTTCCAATAACTGAGGTTATAGCAATTATTGGTGAGCCTGATGAGGACATTTCAGATATTTTGAGCATAGAAAAAAGCAGCACGGATGATGTTAAAATAGATGAAGAAGATAAACAAGCATCAAAGATTAAAAAAATGGATCGAAAAGATATGAGAAGAGACAAAATTTTTATGAGTCCCAGAGCAAAGAAACTAGCAGTAGAAAAGGGGATTAATATAGCAGAAATTAATGGGACCGGGCCAAATGGCAGAATTGTAGAAAAAGATGTATATGAGTATATCGACACAATACCAAAAGCTACTCCGACGGCTAAAAAACTTATAGAGGCAGAAAACTTAGATGCCAAGGCCATACAAGGAAGTGGTCATTACGGAAGAATATATAGAGAAGATGTTGAAAAAGTATTGCGTACAACACATGAAACATCTGACATCAGAAAAGAAAAAACGATACCTCTCACAGCAATGAGAAAAACCATTTCAGAAAGAATGTGCCGAAGTCAAAGGGAAATGGCTCAGACCAATCATAAGATAAAGGTGGATGTAACAGAATTAATAAAGCTAAGAGAAATTTATAAAAAGCAAGATATTAAGATATCTTATAATGATATTATTGTAAAAATGGCAGCATTGGCATTAAAAGAATACCCAGAAATGAATGCTAGTCTTTCAGGAGATAACCTTATATTAAAAGATTATGTTAATATGGGTATTGCTGTAGCGGTTAGCAATGGACTCATTGTACCGGTCATTAGAGATGCCGATTTAATGAGCATAAAAGATATATCAGATGCTTCTAAAATACTCATTGAGAAAGCTCAAACCGGACAATTGTCATCTGAAGATTATACAGGTGGAACATTTACTATTTCCAACCTGGGGATGTATGATATAGATGAATTTGTTGCAATCATTAATCCGCCTGAAGCAGGCATATTAGCAGTAGGAAAAATGGAATATGTGCCTATAGCTGTTAACGAAGTTGATCTAGAAATCAAACCCATCATAAAACTCACATTAAGCTACGATCATAGGATTGTAGATGGCGCCGATGCAGCAAAATTTTTATATAGAGTAAAACAATTATTAGAAAAGCCATGTCTGGCATTATAAATTTATGAGGTAGAACGCGTAAAAAGAGCAAAATGAAGAGGTGAAACCATGTATGATATAGTCATTATAGGAGGAGGACCGGGAGGATATACGGCTGCCATCTTTGCGGCTAAAAAGGGAAAGAAAGTAGTACTCATTGAAAGAGAAAAATTGGGAGGGACTTGCTTGAATGTAGGGTGTATTCCTACCAAAGCATTAATACACAGTGCAAGTGTATACAGTGAAATACAAAATGCCGAAGAATTTGGCATAAAGGTTACAGACGTAAAAATAGATTGGGAACAAATTCAAGAAAACAAAAATAGTATTGTATCAAGTCTAACGAACGGCATAAAGGGATTACTTAAACATAATAAAATAGATGTTGTTTTTGGAGAAGCAGAACTTATGGATGTTAATACCATTAGTGTTATCAATGGAGAAGGTAAAAAGCAGCTGATGGCTGAGAATATTATTATAGCGACTGGTTCAAAAGCCATAATACCTAATATACCGGGAAGTGATTTAACAGATACCATAACCAGTACGGAAGCATTATCGTTAGAAAAGATACCTGACAGATTGGTTATAGTTGGTGGCGGTGTTATAGGTACGGAAATGGGGTATATCTATAACGGTTTAGGCGTTGAAGTCACTATTATTGAAATGCTTCCTAAAATTTTAGGCAATATGGATGAGGAATGTTCTGAATTTATGGCTAATGAACTTCAAAAGAAGGGTATTCGGATTGCTGCAAATTCTAAAGTAATAAGCTTTGAAAAAGGAAGGAACGGCATTACTGTCAAGTATCAACAGGAGAATGAAATAAAAGAAATACAAGCAGATAAAGTACTGATGTCCATAGGAAGAAGCCCAAATTTAGAAGTTGCAGAAAAAATTAATTTAAAGGTAGATCACAAAGGAATTATAGTGAATAATGATCTAAGAACCCAAATACCAAATATTTATGCAATTGGCGATGTAACCGGTAAAATTCAATTGGCCCATGTAGCTGCTCACCAAGGCATAATAGCTGTTAAAAATATTTTAGGTGAAAATAAGAAAATGAGATATGATATAGTACCCTCTTGTATATATACGAATCCTGAAATGGCAAGCATAGGTTTAACAGAAGAAGAAGCCAATAAAAAATATAAACAGCTAATGAATATAAGCATATTCCCCTACTCCCATAACGGTAAGTCCCTGACTTTGGGCAATACAAAAGGTTTTATTAAAATTATTTCGGAAAAAAAACACAATCAAGTAATAGGGGTGCACATAATTGGACCCTATGCCACAGAAATGATAGGAGAAGCCGGACTTGCTATTCAGTTAGAATGCACTTCTGAGGAAATAGCAAGTACAATACATGCCCACCCTACGTTGTCAGAAGCATTTATGGAAGCTGCAGCCGGAATCGTAGATGAAGCTATTCATATAGTAAATCCATTGAAGAATAATTAAGAAAGGAAGAATTTTTATGAATAACAAATCAGCAATTGTTACCGGAGGAGCTGGTGGTATTGGAAGAGGATGTTGTATTGCCCTGGCTAAAGAAGGGGTAAAAGTTATGGTGGCTGACATCAACTTGGATGCAGCTAAGAAAACTTGTGATGAAATTGTTAAAAACGGAGGTGCTGCAATACCAGTGGCTCTAGACATAACTCAAATATCCAGTATAGAAGAAACTGTAAATATGTGTTGTTCCCAGTATGGTAAAATAGACTTTTTAATAAATTGTGCGGGGATATGCCAAGAAAAAAAGATTGAAGAACTGACGGAACGAGATTGGGATTTAGTTATGGCAGTAAATCTTAAAGGCACTTTTTTTATGAGTCAACAGGTATTAAAACATATGAAGCAAAATCAATATGGAAAAATTGTAAGCATTGGATCCTTGGCCGGAGAGGTAGGCGGGGTAAGTACCGGCGTTAATTATGCAGCATCAAAGGCAGGCATCATATGTTTGACAAAGTCTTTTGCCAAAGATGCAGCTGGTTTTAATATCAATGTTAATTGTGTTTCACCGGGAATAATCGTAACAGAAATGACAAAAAATTTGAGAAATGATCCCAGTAGAAAAGTAGACACTATTCCACTAAAAAGATATGGTACAGTTGAAGATGTATGTGATGTCATTCTATTTTTGTGCTCAGACAAATCTTCGTATATAACCGGTGCAAACATAGACATTAATGGTGGTGTGCATATGTAAAAAAATGCTTTTCCTTTAATATAAGGTATCATTTATACCAGATCGTGAAATGATAAAAATATTGAATAATGAAACAGTTGGGAGATAATGATTGCACCAGCTGTTTTTTAGTTTACGCGGTATGTTGCGCTTAACTTTACTACTTTAGAGGTGCAGGGCTAATCACTAAGAGGAATAGACGATAACTTTATCTTTTGATAAAGTAAAGACAGCACATTTACATTAAGGAGGAAGCGGGTTGGTAAAATTAACAGATATCGAAGAAAAAATGCTTCGAGGTGATATGGGAAGGCTAAAGCAAAAAGCATTGGAAAATATAGTGCAATATGCGGAAGCTTTAGGGGCAGAGGAACTTTGTAAAGTAACAAAAGCTACTTTAGGGCTTGGAGCACAACCTTACTTAGATCATATTCAATCGGATGACTATAATAAGATTTTTTCCAGAGTATATATGTGTACGGATGAAGTATTGGATATTAAAAACGAAAAGTTTTCCGGCTCATGTTTTTGTTTGACTTGTACAGAAAACTGTGATGCTTATGAATACGAAGATTTGGGAGTAACACAAGAATTTTTTGAGAAAAACAAATCATTTTTAGAGATTACAAAAGAGGCGGGTGTAAGTATAGCCAGCACATGTACGCCATACCTCATTGGTTGGCTTCCCTTAAAAGGAGAACACTTTGTTACGACAGAGTCAAGCAATGCTATGTTTTGTAATTCTATACTGGGTGCATGTGGGAACCCGGATGGTGTTGAAGCAGCCATATGGTCTGCCGTATGCGGCAGAACGCCCAAATGGGGAAACCATGTACCACAAAGCAGATATGGCACCCATGAATTTAAAATAGAATGCACACCAAAAACTTCAAAAGACTGGGATGTTATTGGGTATACCATAGGCAGATTATTGCCGTCCAATGGAATACCGGTTATAACCGGAGAATTTGAAAACCCCATAACTGTTCAAATCAAACAATTTTTTGCTTCTATTGCGACGACAAGTGGTGCGGTGATGTGCCACATCGTAGGGATGACACCGGAGGCACATACCTTACAAATGGCTGCGGGAAATAAACCGGTCCAAGATACTTTTGTGATTACCCAGAAAGAATACGATGCATCTATGAAGCTATTGTGTGACGAAGATAAAGGAAATGTAGATTTTATTTCCTTGGGATGTCCTCATTATACCCTGGAGGAGATTCAGGAAGTAGCAAATTATATAAAAGGAAAAAGAATAAAAGATGGTATTAAGTTTTATGTATGGACAGCCTATCCTATGAAAGAAATGGCAAGAGTAAATGGATACCTTGATATGATTAATGAAGCAGGCGGCGAAATATTGACCAACTCATGTCCTATAATGGTAGGAAAAACGATTACCAATAATGCAGCAGGTGTTGTTTTGGACGGGGCGAAACAAGCCCATTATATTAGATCGATGACAAATGCAAAGGTTTACTATGGCGACATGAAACAATGTGTGGATGCAGCCGTATCAGGACAGTGGGGGTGAAAGGATGATAAATGTTATCAAAGGCAGAGGTGCCATTAAAGGTATAGCTGAAGGGGAAGCATTGGTATGTCCCGATAGTATTCAAGGGTGGGCTGGAATCGATGATATCACAGGCATTATTATTGAAAAAGGGCATGTGGCTGAAGGTGTATGTATAGACGGCAAAATACTTGTTATTCCTTCTTCAAAAGGTTCTAATTGTTGGTCCGGCCATTTTAATTCTGCTATGATGAACGGCAGCAAGCCGGCAGGATGGGTAGTGAGTAAAATGGATTCCAGAGTAGGTGTAACTGCTGTAGTCGTTGGAAGTCCAATGGTGGCAGACTTTGTTGATGTGGATCCCTGCCAATATATAAAAACAGGTGATTGGTTAAAAGTCGATGGGAATACAGGTGAAGTGGAAATAACCAGAAAGTAAAAAACAAAAGAAAGGAGATACGTATATGACAAACTTCAACAACTATGGACAAAGGGCAAAAATAGGCTTGGCTTATCCTTCTACCGGATTTGTGATGGAGCCGGAATTCTATGAAATGGCGCCTGAAGGCGTTATCACATGTACGACTAGAATGCTGGCCAAAGATGTTAATGCTGAAAACGTTGCAAAATTTCAAGATCTGACATTAGATGCCGCCGTCAATTTAGCATCAACCAAAGTGGATTTAATCGTTTTGGGATGTACCAGCGGAAGTTTTATTCAGGGAAGCGGCTTTGATCAAAAAATTATAGAAGAGATGGAAGCGGTATCCGGCGGTATTCCATGCACCACCACGTCTACTGCTGTAATAGATGCATTAAACCGGCTGAAGGTTAAAAAAATCGCTGTGGCAACACCATATGTGGAAGATATCAATGTAATGGCTAAAAAATTTTTAAATGACCATGGATTTGAAATCGTTAGTTTTAAAGGCCAAAATATGTTAGATGATTATGAAATTAATAGCCAGAGTATAGATGAAATAGAAAAGTTGATAAGGGAAGTTGATACAAAAGAAGCAGAAGCTATAGCAGTTTTGTGCACTTCTATGAAAGGTATCTCAATATTATCCAAATTGGAAAAAGAATTAGGAAAGCCAATTATTACAGCCATACAAGCCACATTCTGGCACTGTCTTAGAAAATTAAATATTAATGACAACATATCAGGTTACGGTTGTTTGTTAGAAAAGTAATATATACACATACTTTTTAAAAAAAGGTCACAGCGTTTGTCAAATTGATAAATGCTGTGACCTTTTTTAAAACAAGCCCAATAATATGAATTGTGCTAAAGAAAAGTCATTGATATACTTATAAATAAATGGAAGCAGAGATAAGCTCACTCATTAAGCTTTTAACATAAGGAGATATTTTATGGATAGAAGTATAACCATTATAGCGCCATATGAGGAATTAAAAAATGCATCTGAAATAGTTTTGAAAGAAGCCAATATAGATATTGAAACCGCTGTAGGGGATTTATGGAATGGTGTTGAAAAAGCAAAAATAGCTAAAACCAAAGGAAAGGAAATCATTATCAGCCGTGGCGGAACAGCCAAGCTTATAAAAGAGAATGTTGATATTTCAGTAATAGAGATAAAAGTTACGGGTTACGATCTTTTAAGGGTTTTAAATAAATATGTTGGTTGTGGAAAGCGTATTGCAGTTGTGGGATATAGCAACGTTATTAGTGGCGCAAAAGCCATAGGAGATATCATTGGACTTTCCCTGGATTATTTTGTTTTAGAAAGAGAAGAAGAAGCTTATTGCAAAATAAATGAAGCTGCAGATATGGGTATAGATGTGGTAATAGGAGATGCCATTTCTGTTAAAACAGCCCGAGAGCTTGGTCTAAAATATGATCTGATAAAGTCAGGTAGAGAAGCAATAAAAAATGCCATTGATGAAGCCATTGATTTATATCAATTAACACTTGAGGAAAGAGAAAAGAAGAGACAATTGAAAGCTATTTTAGACTTTTCTCATGAAGGCATCATTGCGGTAAACAAAGACGGCGTCATACAAGTATATAATCATGCTGCCGAGAAAGTATTTAAAATGTCTTCTAAAAATGTTATAGGAAAAAAAATAGATCATCTCATTCCAAATACTAGAATTCCGGATGTCTTAAAAACAGGCGAAATGGAGTTAGGGAGTATACAAGAAATTGATGAATCACATATCGTAACCAATCGTGTACCAATTATAATAAAAGATGAAGTAAGGGGAGTCGTTGCTACTTTTCAAGATATCACAAAGATACAAGACTTAGAGCAGAAGATCAGAAAAGAATTATCCCAGAAAGGATTAATTGCAAAGCATACATTTGATGATATTATTGGATCAAGTGAGGCCATAAAAGAAACGCTGTATTTGGCAAAAAAATACTCTATGATTGATTCTACCGTACACATCAATGGGGAAAGCGGCACCGGTAAGGAGCTTTTTGCCCAAGCCATTCATAATAACAGTGATAGAAGTAACATGCCTTTTATTGCGGTGAATTGTGCTGCATTACCCAGTAACCTATTGGAAAGTGAACTGTTTGGGTATCAAGAGGGGGCTTTTACCGGGGCAAGAAAAGGCGGAAAACAAGGATTATTTGAACTTGCACATAGCGGCACCATTTTTTTAGATGAGATAAGCGAGATGGATATTGGACTTCAATCCAGATTGTTGAGAGTCATTCAAGAAAGAGAAGTGATGCGTATAGGCGATGATAAAATTATTCCAGTTGATGTGAGAATAATTGTAGCCACAAACAAAAACCTAAGACAAGCTGTAGAAGATAGGACTTTTAGAGAAGACCTTTATTACAGGCTGAATGTATTAAATTTGATAATTCCTCCCCTTAGAGAAAGAAAAGATGATATCAAATTGTTATTGGATTTCTTTCTAAAAAAATTCAGTCAAAAATATAATTCCAAGGTAGAAAAACTCAATGAAGAATTAATAAAAATATTGATGGATTATTCTTGGCCGGGAAATATAAGGGAATTACAGAATATAGTAGAAAAAATATCGGTAATTTGTGAAGCTCGGATAGCAACAAAGGATACTTGTAGATTTGTTTTTGATGTAATAAAGACTCAGAAAATGCAAATGAATACAGGCGAAGATATTTATAGTGGCACTTTGAAAGACATAGAAAGAAAAATAATTGAAAAAATTTTAAAGGAAGAAAATTATAACAAAACTAAGACCGCTAGAAGGCTGGGCATCGACAGAGGTACCATATGTAGAAAGTTAGAAAATTAGAGATAGACTGCTGTAAAATGCATCGGCGTTGTAGCATTTTACAGCAGTTTTGTTTTCGTAATAGGTATCTGACTTTTGAATTTATATGAGTTTAATGCGTTAATTATTATTTCAAATACTTTAAGATTCAACTTCTTATCCTTATATTAACCTGTTTTGACGCTTAATATGTACAAAGGGTTAATAACAAAAAAAGATTGGTATAAGACTTGCGTTTGATTTAAGAAAAGAATATAAAATACTTAATAAGGAGGAGTAGAAGTGAAGATTAAAGAAAACATTGAAAAGATACCTGGTGGAATGATGGTTGTTCCCTTGGTAATTGGCGCACTTATTAATACGTTTTTTCCACAATTATTACAAATTGGCGGTTTCACAACTGCAATAGCAAAAGGGGCAGGGGCTTTAATAGGGGCATTCTTGTTATGTATGGGAGCGGGAATTAGTGTAAAAGCTGCTCCAAAAGCATTGAAAAAGGGTGCTGCAATAACCTTTACAAAATTTATAATTGGTGTCGCAATTGGATTGCTTGTGGCTAAAATATTTGGTGCTAATGGGATGTTTGGGCTTTCTTCTCTTGCCATTATTTCAGCAATGACAAATACCAATGGTGGACTTTATGCAGCGTTAACGGGCGAGTTTGGAGATGAAACAGATATAGGAGCCATAGCTGTCATATCAATAAATGACGGACCGTTTTTAACCATGATTGCATTAGGTGCTGCCGGCATAGCCAGTATTCCTCTCAAGGCTTTAATTGCTGTGATTTTACCTATTATTGTCGGGATGATTTTAGGTAACTTGGATCCCAAAATGAAGGATTTTCTAACCAAAGGCGGTCCGATACTCATCCCATTCTTTGCATTTGCGTTAGGAGCAGGTATCAACTTCCAAATGATTATAAAGGCAGGATTATCCGGTGTACTACTGGGTGTTATGACGACCTTTATCGGTGGATTTTTTAATGTCCTCGCTGATAAAGCAACCGGCGGCAGTGGGATTGGTGGTGCTGCGGCTTCAAGTACTGCAGGTAATGCAGTTGCAACTCCGGCGGCTGTAGCAATAGCAGATCCGTCTTTAAAGGCAATAGCAGCAGTTGCTACACCACAGGTTGCGGCATCTACAATCACTACTGCAATGTTAACACCTGTACTGACTACTTTCATTGTTAAAAGAAGACAGAAAAAACTTGAGGAAAAAAATTAATCTTTTCAAGTGAAATAGACAGGGGTTGAAATAATGAGTAATAAACTTGCAATAATTGCGGATGATTTAACAGGTTCTAATGATACAGGTGTCCAATTTAGTAAAAAAGGTTTGAAAACAGGCGTCATAACCGATTTTAAAAGTATAACAAATGCGCTGAAAAGCCTGGATGTTCTTGTGGTAGATACAGAGAGCAGATTCGATACAAAAAAAGAGGCATATGATAAGGTACACAAAGTCACTAAAATATTGGATAACAATGTTGGATACATATATAAAAAATTAGACTCTACTCTTAGAGGGAATATAGGTGCGGAGATTGCGGCGGTTATGGATGCGGCAGAGGTTAACTTAGCAATTGTAGTGCCGGCATTACCCCAAAATGGAAGAACCACTGTTGATGGCATCCATTTGGTCAATAATATTCCCTTAGAGAAGACAGAAATAGCTAAGGACCCTATAACTCCGGTAAAATATTCCTATGTATCGGATATCATATCACTACAAACCGATAAAAAGATTGGTGTTATTCATCTTGAAGATGTTCTAAAGGGTGCTGAGAACATATCTATGGCAATAAAGAAATTAACAAAGAAGGGCACTGAAATTGTAGTGATAGATGCTTTGAATAGTGAGGATCTACTCAATATAGCCCAGGCCATAAAAATAATAGGTCAAAAATCTATTATAGCAGGTTCTGCCGGATTAGCTGAATATCTTCCACACGCACTAGAGCTAATCAACAACAACGCGTCAAATGAAGGCAGTGTTTTAATTATTGCCGGCAGTGTTAGTGATATAACACGTGCTCAAGTCAATTACGCAGCTAAGGCATTGAACTTTGAAGTTATAGATTTAAACCTTGAAGCAGTATTTAATCATAAAGAAATTGAGAAGGATAGAATTATTGATATCGTTAAAAACTGCATTAAAGAGAATAAGGATATTATTGTTAGATCAGCTAAGAATAGGAGTCAAATAGGATGTGCAAGAGAAGAAGGTGCTAAAATAGGATTAGATCACTACAAAGTAAGTGAAAAAATTGCACTTTTTTTAGGAGAAGTCACTAAAGAAATTTGTGAAAATCTTAAAATTAGAGGGTTGATGCTTACCGGGGGAGACATAGCAATAAAAGCAGCAAAGCTTATGAAAGTATCGGGTGTAATAATCAAAGACGAAATAATGCCTGCTGTTCCTTACGGCTATTTCATAAGCGAACAATTCAGTCATATACCTATAGTTACTAAAGCAGGCGGTTTCGGAGAAGAAAAAACGATAATAAATGTAGTAAAATTCTTAAAAGGAGTTAATGGGTATGATCAATAATGAACCAATTATTGGCGTTACTATGGGAGATTGTGCTGGGATAGGACCTGAGGTCATTCTTAAGAGCCAAAAAAATCTTGCGCTGAAGAGCAGAAAAATTATAGTTATTGGAAATGTATATGTGATGGAAAAAGTAAAAGATGCTATAGGTATTGGAGGCATACACATCAACCGGATTAGTAAAGCATCTGAAGCTGATTTCAGTCAAGGTGTATTAAATGTACTTCATCTTGACAACATAAAAATCCATGAGCTTTTACCCGGAAAAGTACAAAGCATGGCAGGAAATGCGGCTTATGAATATTTAGTTAAGGCCATCGAATTAGCAATGAATAAAGAAATAGATGCTATAGCAACTGCACCGCTCAATAAGGAAGCTATGCAGCTTGCGGGTTATCAATATGCAGGGCATACGGAGATACTTGCCGCACAAACAAATACTAAAGATTATGCCATGTTTTTATATGACAAGCAATTGAAGGTTATTCATGTTTCAACTCATATATCCTTAAAACAGGCCATAGATTCACTGAATAAAGATAGGGTTGCAGCGGTAATTCAGATAGCTAACGACATTATGGTAAAGATAGGGTATAAAAACCCCAAAATTGCTGTTGCAGGAATTAACCCTCATGCCGGAGAAGGTGGTCTCTTTGGAGATGAAGAAATAAGAGAAATTATACCGGCAATAGAAAAAATGAAACAGAAGGGAATAAATGTCAGCGGACCCATTTCTCCCGATACAATATTTGTTAGAGCACATCAAGGAGAATATGATATAGTCGTTGCCATGTATCATGATCAAGGCCATATCCCTTTAAAGCTTTTAGGATTCCATAGTGGTGTCAATGTCACCGCAGGTCTTCCCATAATCCGTACCTCGGTGGACCATGGAACAGCTTTTGATATGGCTTGGAAAGGTATTGCCAATGAGTTAAGTATGGTTGAAGCAATCAATCTGGCAATACGGCTTATAAACTAATAAAAATAATAATAGGACCCAATCATAATGATTGGGTCCTTAAAACTTTTTTTGAAAAGTTAAATAGTATCGACAAAGTTCCGTAAAGATGACAAAATATGTATAAAGGGGTTGGAACTTTGAGAATTATATAATTCATTGTATAATGATGTTTAAGGGTGTATATTGAAATAGGTGAAATATATGAAGAATAAAATTTTAATGATCATAATGCTGCTGTCTGTTTTATCAGCAGGCTGTCAAGATAAGGATTTAAATACCGCAATACCGGAAAAAATAATCACTATCAATGATGTTGATTTGAGTAATACAACCTTTGAAAAGCTCAGTATACCGGAAGATTATGATTTAAGAAAATTTGAAGGCATGACGTTGAATTTTATCGTTGAAAATAATTTGCATGCCGGTATTTTATCAAAGGAGAGCGAGGAATTCTCTAATATAACAGGCATTGATATCAATGTTAATGCCATGGACTTTGATACCCTCCGAAGAAAAATCAATTTAGACTTTATTTCTCAAGCCGGAAAGCAACAGATCATATATGTTGATCCTTACCAAACTTTAAACCGATTTTATGATTACCTGGAAGTGCTGAATCCATATCAAAATAATGATGATTTACCCAGTGTAAAAGGATATACAGATGATTTTATAGACAATCAAGTATACGTTTGTTCATATTTTGAAGAAGATGACAACTTATATACGGTACCGTTTGACAGTACCACAATGATTCTTTATTATAGAAAAGATATTTTTGAAAAGTATAAGGACGCTTTTATTGATGAAAAAGGCTATGATTGGACGCCGGGAACGAAAGCATTTACTTGGGAAAGATATTGTGAGATTTCAGAATGGATCGATAATAATGTGCCGGATGAAGAAGTGAAATACGGCAGTGGGCATATGGCTCAAAGGCATAATTCTATCTTTTGTGATTTTTCAAATATTCTAGCTGCTTACGGAGGCGATTATTTTAATGATCCATATATTAATACTCTGGGGTTAAAATCTTTTAACCATATTAATGTCAGAGAGGAGAGCTTCATTAAAGCGTTAGATGTATATAAAGAAGTTATTAAATCATCTGCACCGGAAAGCATAGATTGGTATTGGACAGATTCAGCAAGAGCATTTAAGAATGGTGAAATTGCTATGATGCCAAATTGGGATGAAAACTATACTTATGTAGAATACGATTCCGATTCAAAAGTCAGCGGTAAAGTGGGGTATTCTATCTTACCATACGGTGATGTAAGAAGCGCTAATATTTATGGAGGTTCCGGAATCGGAATTAATAAATATGCTACTGAATCAGAAAAAGAAGCCGCCTGGTTTTTCATTACCTGGGCCACATCAAAAAATATGCAGCTTAAAGTTCTAAAACACCCGGACGGAGGAAGCTTACCAACAAGAAAATCTGCTTATGAAGGCAATCAGATAAAATTTTATATGGAAAATCCTGAGTATATTGATGAAAATAATATATCACTAAAACATATGAGGGCTGTATTGGATGCCTGGAAAACTAAGAATATCTATTTAAGACCTAAAATATCTAATTTTTATAAAGCGGAACAAGTTATTATTGAAAACCTTAATAATATGGTGAAAAATGATATGGATAGCGAAATGATTAGTGAGAAAATATATTTAGATTTACAAAAGATTAAATTACAAGAATAGATTTATTGGAGGCCTTTTTGAAAAAAATAAAAGTTGGCAGTTTACGTTTTAAACTGGTGGTTATTGCGCTTATATTAATCATTATCCCCATAACTTCAATTGCATTTCTATATTCACAAACAGTCAAATCCATTATTGTTAATAAGTATACTCAGACTGCTGTGCAGTCCGTTTATGAAGCGGGGGAAAAAATTGATTTTATTTTAAATGATGTGCAGGAATTTTCTTCTGTCATTATTTCAAATGACACTTTTTTGCATATGCTCAACCATTCGTATGATTATTCGGAAGATGAATTTAATACCATATTAAGGAGCTTTATTACATCAAGAGACGATATAGAATCCATCAACGTATTATTAAGAGGCCGCAGCTATTCTGTTGGTGCGACAAAAGTTATGAATAAATTTCAGACCTATAATGAATTAGAAGATTCAACGGGAAAACCCATTTGGTTGACCACACAGCATGAGGAGATTGAAATTTTATCCGGAAGATTTGATAAATACTATTTTTCGCTGGGCAGGAAAATCATAGATTTTAATACCCTTGAGGATTACGGTGTTTTGACCATCGATCTGGAAGAAATAATACTGGAGCAATCTTATAAAAATCTCTTTGACGATAGGTACAGTGACATTTTTATTTGTGATGCTGAAGGTAAAATCGTAAGCCATAGAGATAAGGATAAAATCAATAGCACGATTACTTCAGAACCTTATGTTGATGAAATTATTTCTAATGGAACTAATAACGGTTTCGTTCAATATCTGGATGGAAATATTGAAAATATCGCAATCTATTCTACTTTAGATGCAAACGGCTGGAAAATCATTAAAACCATTCCTACCAATAACCTATATAAAGAGATTAACGAGATTCAGTCTTATTTTGTAATGGGTGGGTCTATCTATGCGTTGGTTATATTACTCTTTATGATTATTTTTTCAATAAGATATACTGAACCAATGATAAAAATGATGAGCGTCATTAAGAAAATAGAGAAAGGTGACTTATCAGCAAGGATGGAAGTCCAAACCCATGACGAAATTGGTGAACTTGGCCATGGGCTTAACAAAATGATAGCTGAAATGGAGACGCTGATAGACAAGCTTGTAAAAGAAGAGAAAATAAAAAAAGAAGTAGAACTTGAAGCCCTTCATGCACAAATCAACCCCCACTTTCTATACAATACCCTTAACACAATAAAATGGATGGCCAAGATTCAGGGGGCAAAAAGCATTAGTAATGCCATAACAGCCTTAACTAAGCTTTTAAGAATCAGCATCAACCTAGGACAGGAAATGATACCTCTGGAAGAAGAAATTGAATACGTTAAAAACTATATTGTGATTCAGAAACTTAGGTTTAATGAGTCTTTTACTATTGATTATAATATTCAAGAAGACTGTTTAAGCAATGAACTGCCCAAACTAATA
>JANQMT010000001.1:0-18847 GCA_028279945.1 Clostridia bacterium | reverse complement strand
GCTCCATGTGGGCTCATAGCTCAGTTGGATAGAGCAACGGCCTTCTAAGCCGTGTGTCCGGGGTTCGAATCCCTGTGGGCTCGCCATAATTATTGGGGTATCGCCAAGTTGGTAAGGCAACGGACTTTGACTCCGTCATTCGTAGGTTCGAGTCCTGCTACCCCAGCCATTAGTGACCCATTAGCTCAGTTGGCAGAGCACTTGACTTTTAATCAAGGTGTCCCGCGTTCGAGCCGCGGATGGGTCACCATTTTAGAAGCAAGATGCGAGAAGCGGGAAAGATGTTAACCCTGCTTCAAGCATTTTCGCAGGATGTATTAAAAAGAATAACATTGTGATAGATAGATATGTAGGTACAAGGGAAGTGCTTGCAGAGATGGACTTAGATCTCGTATCCCGCATCAAGCATCTCGTATCTAGTATGGAGGGGTGTCCGAGCGGTTTAAGGAGCTGGTCTTGAAAACCAGTGACTCCGAAAGGGGCCGTGGGTTCGAATCCCACCCCCTCCGCCAGTTAAGGAGAAGTACTCAAGTAGGCTTAAGAGGACGGTTTGCTAAACCGTTAGGCTGGGTTAACTGGTGCGCGGGTTCGAATCCCGCCTTCTCCGCCAGAAAACGAAGGGGTATAGCTCAGTTGGTAGAGCAGTGGTCTCCAAAACCACGTGCCGTGGGTTCAAGTCCTACTACCCCTGCCAAATGATCTACTATCAACATGTTACAGCATAACGGGGTGTAGCGCAGTTTGGTAGCGCAACTGGTTCGGGACCAGTGGGTCGCGGGTTCAAATCCTGCCACCCCGACCATTTACGAAATGTCAAAAATATATTGACAACAGCTTAAAAAAGATGTAAAATATCTTTTAGGCGGTAAAATGGGCTTTTAGCTCAGTTGGTTAGAGCGGCCGGCTCATAACCGGTAGGTCCGGGGTTCAAGTCCCTGAAGGCCCACCATTTGCCCAGATAGCTCAGTCGGTAGAGCAGTGGACTGAAAATCCTCGTGTCGGTGGTTCGATTCCGCCTCTGGGCACCACTTAAAAAAGTAGGGAATTTTAGCAATTAATGCTGGGGTTCTCTATTTTTAGTTTTTGAAAAAACTAAAAATAGCTGATATAGCTTGAAAATATAGATGCATAAATTATATTGCAAAAGAATATAAAGGTATTTTTTCCTCAATTAAAGCATAAAAATTATTAGGAATCTAATGAGGAGGAAACGACATGATTAGTACACAAGATATTAAGAATAAAGAAATTATAAACATTTTTGATGGAAAAAGCTTGGGGTATGTATCTGATATTGAGATCAACTTAGAAAAAGGTAGAGTTGAAGCCATTATTGTGCCGGCTCAAGCAGGTTTTTTTAACTTTTTTTCAAAAGAAAGTGAATACATTATTAAATGGAAAGATATTAAAAAGATTGGTGAAGATGTTATATTGGTAGAGGTTAAAAATATATATTACTCAGAAGAAAACGAAGTACAAGAATATGAAGTTGAACTGGATGAAGATTAAAAAGTAGACAACAAATACATTTTAATATTATAATGTAGTAAATTGGGTATTGTATGGAGGGATGTTATGAAATGTCCGTATTGTGAAAAGATTGATACAAAAGTCATTGATTCCAGACCGACAGAAGAAGGACATGCTATAAGACGAAGAAGAGAATGTGATAACTGTAAAAGAAGATTCACCACTTATGAGAAGGTTGAAGAGATACCCATGATGGTAATAAAAAAAGATGGGAATAGAGAAGTCTTTGACCGAAATAAAGTCTTAAATGGTATCATAAAAGCATGTGAGAAAAGACCTGTTTCTATGAAGGATATCGATAACATTGTAGATGAAATCGAAAAAGGTCTGAGCAATATGATGGAAAAAGAAATTGAGAGTAGGGTCATCGGTGAAATTATTATGGATCACCTCAAGCGTCTGGATGAAGTAGCTTACGTAAGATTTGCATCTGTATATCGACAATTTAAAGATATTAATACATTTATTTCTGAGTTAGAAAAATTACTCAGTGATTCAAATCATTAAAACAAACAGGTAGGTATATAAGCTATACCGCCTACCTGTTTGTTTTTTATTTAGAAAGGAAGTTTTATTTGAAGGATTTTGAAATCGATCAGTATAATAATGGCATGGCATATCTGAGGATACCGGATTTTGATAATACAGGTATGGTCAAAACTGCTTTTACGACAAGAATGGGAGGCGTGAGTAAAGGCCCTTATCATTCATTCAACTTAGGGAAAAAGACAAGTGATAGTCCATTGGATGTACAACAAAATTATGAAATCGTAATGGATACATTGAAAATACAAAAATTAGTATCCCTGGATCAAATCCATTCAGACAGAATTATTGAAATTAAAAAAGAGAATTTACCTATGGATCAGAGCCAGGTAACAGCCGGTGAAGGAGATGCCCTGATTACCAATGAACGTGGCATCGCTATTATGACGGTTCATGCCGATTGTGTCCCTATATACTTTATAGATGTTAAAAATAAGGTTATCGCTTTAGCACACAGCGGATGGAAAGGCACTTTAAAAAATATTGGTGCTAAAACTTTTTATAAAATGCAGGAATTATATAAAAGTGAAGCGAATAATATAAAAACTGCAGTAGGACCTGGAATAGGGTATTGCTGCTTTGAAACCGGAGAAGATGTCTATGAGCGTTTAAAAGCACAGTATCACTATATGGATGATTACTCAAGAAAGGTTGAGAATCATAAATATTTCATCAATCTCAAGGGGTTAATTAAAAAACAACTTGAAAAAATAGGTTTTAAAGATATTATAATAAGTAAAGACTGTACAATGTGCCGCCGGGAATTGTTTTTTTCACACAGAAGAGATAAGGGCATAACAGGTAGAATGGCAGCCATTATACAATTAATATAATGATTAGGGAGTATATAGTCTAGGAGGCGTAAGATGGATAAGATTAAAATATTGGTTGTGGACGATGAACAGCACATTTTAGAATTGCTGGAATACAATTTAGTTGAGAACGGCTATGAAGTGACAACTGTAGATAATGGCACAAAGGCCTTAGAACTTGCTGCAAAAGGAAGCTTTGATTTGATTCTGCTGGATGTCATGCTGCCGGAGATAAATGGTGTAGAGATATGCAAGAAACTCAAACATGAACTTAATATTGACACGCCGGTTATAATGCTGACAGCAAAATCGGAGGAAATAGATAAAATATTGGGATTGGAATTAGGCGCAGATGATTATGTAACAAAACCTTTCAGTGTTAGAGAATTACTGGCAAGAATTAAAGCGGTAACCAGGAGATATGAGAAAAAAGAAGAAAAAACTAATCAAATTCAAGTCTATGATATATTGATTGATATAGACCGCCATGAAGTAAAGTGTAAAGATCAATTGATTGATCTTACCTTTAAAGAATTTGAACTCTTGCGAACTTTTGCTCAGAATCGTGGAAAAGTTTTAACCAGAGATTATTTGTTAGACACTATTTGGGGTTACGATTACATCGGTGAAACCAGAACCGTTGATGTCCATGTACGATATTTGAGAAAAAAAATTGGTGATGACGAATCCAAATATATAGAAACCATTCGCGGAATCGGGTATAAAATGAAATGAGTGATTTAAAATGAAAAGAAAGATATTAATATTTACTGTAACCGTTATATTTTTCAGTATCATTTTAAGCAGCAGTATGACATTTTTATTTGTGAAAGACAAATATTTAAAACAAATCGAGAATAGCTTAATTTCAGATTGTAACCTCATCAATCATTTTATTGAAAAAAAAGATTCGAATTGGGAACCATTTAATTATAATGAAAATGCACATGAGTTTGCAGAGGAGGTTGGTGCTCGGGTTACCTTTATTGATGTTAAAGGTAAGGTTATTGGGGATTCAGGGGTAGACAGAGCAAGGCTCAAAGATGTAGAAAATCATATATATCGAGAAGAAGTGAAGGAAGCTTTTGCAGGACAAATAGGAAAAGCGATACGGCGCAGTAATACAGTAGGTATTGATTATATGTACGTTGCCATAACTTTTGGCTCAAAAGAAGAAGAAATTTATGGTATTACACGTCTGGCTTTCCCCTTGTACGAAATAAAAAAGCTTAATGATCAGATCATTGCGGCAGTGGCTTTTTCTTCATTTGCGGCTCTTATTTCTGCTATTGCTCTAAGTATTTTTTATTCCGGTAAAGTGACCAGGCCCATAAGCCATTTAACCGATTTTGCTACAAAAATAGCAGATGGAGATTATAATCAAAATGTATATATAAAAACAGGAGACGAAATTGAAGTATTAGGAAATACGTTAAATTATATGGGTAAAAAATTAAGTGAAACCATTGAAGAAATGGAATCCAATAATAGTAAGCTCTCGTCAACGCTTTTTAGTATGAAAGAAGCAATGATTGCTGTTGACATGGAATATAAGATTATTATGATAAACCAAGCTGCCAAAGAACTTTTCCGTATTGGTGATGATGTGATCGGTCAGTATATATTGAAAGTAATAAGGAATAATAGATTGCATCAAGTTTTTGAGGATATATTACAAAAACAATACATAGGAGAACAAGAGATAGAATTCGGTGAAGAAGACATATTGAAAATAAATACCAGCTGTATTCGAAGTGTAAAAGACCAAAGTTTGATCGGCGTACTGGCACTTATAGAAAATATTACACAGATTAAACGGCTTGAAAATATGCGAAAAGATTTTGTTGCTAATGTATCTCATGAATTAAGAACACCGTTAACTTCCATTAGTGGTTTTTTAGAAACACTGCAGCATGGGGCTGCTGAACAGCCGGCAGTTAGAAACAAATTTTTGGATATTATTTCAATAGAAACATCCAGACTAAAAAGACTCATTGAAGATTTACTGATTTTATCAGATATAGAAAGCGGAAGAGATAAAAACTCTAATATAGAGGAAGCTGATGTCAAGAAAGCTCTTTTGGATGTTATAACATTACTTGAACAGGAAATCAATAAGAAAGATTTAGAAGTGAGCATGGTTTTACCTGAAGAAGAGATAATGATACAAGGTAATGCCGACCGGTTTAAGCAAATGATGCTCAACCTTATCGATAATGCTATTAAGTATTCGTATGAAAAAGGCAGGATCGAAATATCGGTGAAAAAAAAGCTGGGAAAAGTGATCTTAAGCGTAAAAGATGAAGGGATAGGTATATCACAAGCCCATCAAAATAGATTATTTGAACGATTTTACAGAGTGGATAAAGCCAGATCAAAAAAAGTAGGCGGAACAGGGCTGGGGTTAGCTATCGTCAAACATATCGTGATTCTCTTTGATGGAAAAATAAACGTGAAATCAAAAGAAGGTCAAGGGACAATTTTTACAGTCATATTGCCTGAGACCATATTATAAAAACTATCTTTACTTTAATGTCGGGCTATGACCCGACTTTTTTTTATTCATTTTACTTGCTTTTAACAATTCCTTCATTTTGACTTAACATTCAATAAATATACTTGCATATGAAAAGGACAATTACAAAATATGGAGGAGAAAAAATGAAAAAAATTATATTGATAGGTTTAGTTATGTTATTGAGCGTTTTCATGTTAGTTGGCTGTGGTGGCGGACAAGAACCGGCTGCTGACGAAAATCCTGAAGAAGGTGCACCACAAGAAGAAGTATTGTCAGGTTCTGTCGTTATTGCCGGATCAACATCTGTTCAACCACTTTCTGAAGAATTAGCTGCTGCATTTATGGATAAATATCCTGAGATATCAGTTGAAGTTCAAGGCGGAGGTTCAAGTGTTGGTGTCAAGTCTGCGGATAATGGTATTGCGGATATAGGTGCTGCATCAAGAGAATTAAAAAGCAGCGAAGAAGAGCTAGGTCTTGAAACATATGTTATAGCAAAAGACGGAATTGCAGTTGTTGTTAATCCTGATTGTGACATGGAAGATTTAACCCTTGAGCAAGTTAAAAAAATCTTCATCGGTGAAATTACAAACTGGAGTGAAATTGGTGGAGCAAATGCAGACATCGTTCCGGTTACCAGAGAAGAAGGTTCAGGTACAAGAGGTGCTTTCGTAGAGATTACTAAAGTAGAAGATAAAGATGCAAGCGGAGAAAAAGTAGATCGAACAACTGCAGATGCATTGGTACAACCTTCTACAGGAGCAGTAAAGCAAACTGTAGCAAATACGCCTAATTCAATCGGTTACATTTCTCTCGGTGCATTAGATGATACAGTTAAGCCTGTGACCATTGAAGGTGTGGAAGCAACGGATGCAAACATCTTAGCAGGATCTTACAAAATCGCTAGACCATTCTTATACATTACAAAAGGTGAACTTTCAGAAGTAACTCAAACTTATCTTGACTATGTACTTGATGAAGGACAAGAAATTGTTAAAGAAGAATTCATCTCTGTAAAATAAATAAGCATAAATAAAATTGTGAAGAAAGCCCAAACGGCGAGATGCTGTTTGGGTTTTCTGATATATAAAAGTATAAAATGATGCACTATTTAACATAGATTTAACATTAAATTAAAAGCTAATTAATAAAAAACAAATAGAATGAATTTGTAAAAATTAACCTAAAATATAGGCTGGGGGGATGACATGCGCTCTCATCAAAAAGCATTAAAAAAAATCATTGCATTGGTTGCAAAAATAAGAACACTTCTTACTAATTCTTATGAAAAAACAATAGAAAAAATTATCCTAGTATGTGCTATCACTTCTACTCTTTCAGTTATCCTAATTACCTTTTTTATATTTAAAGAAGGCGTTTCCGTATTAAGAGATTACGGTTTTATAGAATTTGTATTTGGAACCAAATGGAGTCCAACAAACGGATACTATGGTATTTTACCTCTTATTGCCGGCTCTGTTGCCATTACAATAGGGGCATTAATCATAGGTGTTCCTACCGGTGTGGCTTGTGCTATTTTTCTTTCAGAAGTAGCTCATGACCGTACAGCAAAACTTTTGAAATCTGCTGTTGAATTACTGGCAGGAATACCGTCGGTGGTTTACGGGTTTTTCGGACTATCTATATTGGTGCCTGCCATAAGGGTGTATATTTTGCCAATTATTAGATGGATTAACCCTGAAACAGCTTCATCCGGATACAGCATTCTCGCAGGTGCTGTAATATTGGCTATTATGATTTTGCCAACCATTGTCAGTATATCCGAAAATTCAATAAGCTCTGTGCCGAGAGAGTATAAAGAAGCTTCTTTAGCGTTAGGAGCAAATCATCAAGAGACCATAACAAAAGTATTAGTGCCGGCAGCGAGATCAGGCATTATATCTTCTATCATACTCGGAATGGGAAGAGCGATTGGTGAAACCATGGCTGTTATTTTGATAACAGGAAATATGCCTAAAATACCTGGCGGGGTATTGGATTCAGTTGCTACATTAACCGGAACGATAGCTATGGAAATGGGCTATGCAGGAATCGAACATCAAAAAGCTTTGTTTGCAGTAGGAATCGTTCTTTTCATCATTATAATGCTGCTGAATTTAATTGCAAACTTTGCTTTGCGAAGATTAGGAGGTCACGCTAATGGCTAATTTTCAAGATACAATTCAAAGTGTAAGTATAGAGAAGGAGAGGGAAATCGATATAAAAAAATTTAATATAAAACAAAAAGCATTTTATGGTTTTATATATGGTATGGCTACCTTAACCATTTTTGTACTCATCGCAATCATTGGATATATTTTGATTAATGGGATTACCCATATCAATTGGGAATTTTTATCTCAAGACCCTAAGAGGATGGGGCGAGAAGGCGGAATATTTTCGATTATCATTGGTACTATTTATTTAACCATGATTGCAATTGCTATAGCAGCACCTATTGGTGTTGCCGCTGCAGTATATTTTACCGAATACTCTAAGGATGGCAAATGGGTTCGACTGATTCGCTTTGGAACAGAAATACTAGCAGGTATTCCTTCCATTATCTTCGGACTATTTGGTTTTACCTTTTTTGTTATATTTTTAGGGCTCAGATGGTCTTTATTATCCGGTGGATTAACTCTGGCAATAATGATTTTGCCTACCCTTGTTCGTGCAACGGAAGAATCTTTAAAAACAGTCCCGCTTTCATATCGGGAAGGCAGTTTATCTTTGGGTGCTACGAAATGGCAGACGATTGTTAAAGTTGTCCTTCCAAGTTGTATGTCGGGAATCCTTACAGGTTTGATATTAGGGATAGGCAGAGCAGTTGGTGAAACAGCTGCAGTTATGTTGACAGCCGGAAGCTCTCTGGGGCTGCCCACTTCTTTAATGGACCCTGCAAGGACCATGTCAGTTCATTTATATATATTAGCGTCAGAAGGTTTATCAAAAGAAAAAACATTTGCTACTGCAGCATTATTGGTTATTTTGGTGCTGATTATTAATACGATAGCATCCAAGATTACCAATAAATATATTGCTAAGAGCAATTCATAATTTCAGGAGGGATACAAGTGAACAATAAAATTAAGATCAATCAATTGAATCTTCATTATGGAAATTTTCAAGCACTATATGATGTCAATATGGATATTTATGATAAAAAGATTACTGCACTTATTGGACCTTCTGGATGTGGTAAATCAACTTTTTTAAGAACATTGAACCGAATGAATGACTTGATTAATAATGTAAAAATTAATGGAAATATTTTTTTAGATAATGAAGACATTTATGCTAAAAATTATGATATTATTAAATTAAGAAAAAAAGTTGGAATGGTATTTCAAAAACCGAATCCATTTCCAAAATCTATTTATGAAAATATCGTTTATGGTCCAAGAATCCATGGTGTAAAGAATAAACAAGAATTAGATGAAATCGTAGAAAGAACATTAAAAGAAGTAGCACTATGGGATGAAGTTAAAGATAGACTTAAAAAACCTGCAATGGGATTATCAGGGGGGCAGCAACAAAGACTGTGTATTGCTAGATGTTTAGCAGTTGAACCTGAAGTTATCTTAATGGACGAACCCACTTCTGCTTTAGACCCGGTTGCAACGTTAAGAATTGAAAGTTTATTAGAAAAATTGGTTCAAAAGTATACCATCGTTATCGTTACCCATAATATGCAGCAGGCAGGACGTGTATCACATTATACTTCTTTTTTCCTCAATGGCGAAGTCATAGAGACTAATGAAACAGATATTATTTTTTCTAATCCAAACAACCAAAAAACAGAAGATTATATTACTGGAAGATTCGGTTAAAAAGGAAGGTGATCATGATGCAAAGGCCCCAATTACATCAAGAACTGGAAAACATTCATAATGAACTGCTCAAAATGGGTTCTCTCGTTGAAGAAGCCATTCTAATGGCAATACAGTCATTAAAAAATAAAGATATAGAATTGGCTTATAAAGTTATTGAATTTGATTCTGAAATTGATAAAATGGAAGATATTATTGAAGATAAATGTATTAAATTTATAGCACGGCAGCATCCTTTGGCAGGAGACTTAAGAGAAATTATGGCTATCACAAAAATGATAACGGATTTAGAAAGAATTGGTGATCATTGTGAAGATATTGCCAAATACACCATTAAACTTAAGCATCAAAAGTATATAAAAGAATTGATTGATATTCCTAAAATTGCCGATATGGCATCCAAAATGGTTACAAAAGCACTGGATGCTTTTGTAAAAAAAGATCCGGATATGGCCAGAACCGTATGGAAAAAGGATGACGAAATTGATCTTTTATATAAGGCCATTTATAATGAATTGCTGGAAATCATGGCTCAAGACAAAAGTAAAATCTTTCAGTGTACCACATTTTTATTCATTACAGCCCATTTAGAAAGAATCGGTGACTATGCGACGAATATATGTGAAAAAACAGTATATTCTACAGAAGGCGCATATCAGATGGATTAATGGTTAACTCTTGAATATTTTCTAAAAAAGTGTTGACAATATAATTAGTCAACTATATACTAATATAAAATTAAATGTTCATTAAAAAGCAATGAAGAGAAGAGTATGCTTAGTTTGAAGTTAAAGAGAGCCGGGATGGTGAGAATCCGGTACGGAGACTTTGCAGAAGAACATCTCAGAGCATCTAACCGAAATCTATAAAGAGAGTAGACTTAGACGGAGCCGCACCGTTATATGTGGAAGGTATCGAGTATTCTGTACCTCAATTAAGTGAATGGTAACCATTAATCAGGGTGGCACCGCGGAAGTTCAGCCTTTCGTCCCTAGCTATAGGGATGGAAGGTTTTTTTAATGGATAAGAAAAGCATTTTAAAATTTTATTTTGATCATGATCAACGATTATTATGAATTACAATTTAAGGAGGATTATCAAAAATGAAATCACTGGAAAAAGGATTAATCTTACCAAAAGGGTATGATCCAAAATTAAGTTTAATGGAAACAGAAATTGCTATTAAAAAAATTAAAGATTTTTTTCAAGTCAAGTTAGCTGAGAATTTAAGTTTGACAAGGGTATCGGCACCCTTATTTGTTGATCCGCTAACAGGACTAAATGACAACTTAAATGGAGTAGAAAGACCTGTTGACTTTACCCTGAAAGATTTAAGTGAAAAACGCGTTGAAATTGTTCAATCTTTAGCTAAGTGGAAGCGTATGGCATTAGCAAAATATAAATTTGGACCCAATACCGGTTTATATACAGATATGAATGCTATAAGACGTGATGAAGAATTAGACAGCCTTCATTCCATTTATGTCGATCAATGGGATTGGGAAAAAGTAATCTCAAAGGAAGACCGCCAGGAAGATTACTTAAGAAGCAGGGTAGAAAAAATATATGAAGCATTAAAAAGCTTAGAACAATATATTTGCAGTGAGTATCCTGTTCTATCCAAAAATTTACCTGAAGAAATCTTTTTTATAACCTCTCAAGAGCTGGAAGATATGTATCCGGATTTAACACCTAAACAAAGAGAAGATGCTATTACCAGAGAAAAAATTGCGGTCTTTGTTATGAAGATAGGCTATGAATTAAACTCAGGCATTAAGCATGATGGAAGAGCACCGGATTATGACGATTGGGATTTAAATGGTGATATTCTTCTTTGGAATCCTATTTTGGAAATGGCTTTTGAAATTTCCTCAATGGGAATAAGAGTAGACGAAAAATCTCTTAAAAAGCAATTGGAGCTAACCGGGGATATGGATAGAGCAAAACTGGATTATCATAAAATGATTTTAAATGGTGAGTTGCCATATACTATTGGAGGCGGTATCGGACAATCCAGATTGTGCATGTACTTTTTAAACAAAGCGCATATTGGAGAAGTACAGGTTTCAGTTTGGTCTAAAGAAATGATTGAAGTATGCCATGAAAATAATATATTCTTACTATAAAAGATATAAGATTTACTTTGCATAATGGTTTGAAAATACAGTATAATAATATCAGTAATATTTAACCCGGAGCATATCATGACAAACTACAAAAATCTGCTGTTTAATCTGGGTCACAATTGAGGAGGAGTTTTATGCAAAACAAAATATGTCTTTATCTTCTAGTACTAATGCTTTTTTGTATGATTTTAGCCGGATGTGGGGAAAAGGTGCCAGAGGAAGTGGAAGATACTTCTCTTCAGGATATAAAAGAAAAAGGTTATATGGTTTTAGGCGTCAATGACAGCGTACCCCCATTAAGTTTCATAGACCGAAATGAGCAGATCAGTGGATTTGACATAGAGCTTGTTCAGGAAATCGCAAATAGATTAGGGGTAGAGTTAAACTTTGAAACCGTGGGTCAGCAGGATGGCATAACTGAACTGGAAAATAAAAATATTGATTTATTAAATGGTGTCATTGTTTCTGACGAGATGAAAGAAAAAATTGAGTATTCTATGAACTATCTTAATAACCGGTATTTGTATGTGATAAGAAGAGATTCTGATATTTCGTCTATAGACGGTTTGAGCAATATAAAAATTGGTATGCTTGAAGGCGTTTCCAATCAGCTGGATTCTGAAAAAAATGTATGGATGACCAATAATGAAGTGGTGACATTTTCTTCTAAGCAAGAAGCTCTCATGGAATTAGGATTAGGAAAAATTGATATGGTTATTATGGATGAATGGTTTGCAAAACATATCAACACTCAAAGACCATCTGAGTTTAAATGGTTAGATGAAAAAATAGACAGCGGTGCTTACAGTATGGCATTTAACAAAAATGATATTTTATTCAAACAAGAAGTAGATAGAATCATTGGTGAAATGATGAATGACGGCTTCATAGAAAACCTTTCACGAAAATGGTTTGGTGAAAGAGTTATTACTCAATAATAATATTATTTAAATAAGAGAAGAGGGTTAACCTCTTCTTTATTTATGTCATAAATTAATAACAAAGTAGCATATAGGTGGTGAAAGGATATCAAGATTAAAAAGAGCTTTATCTTTTTTGTTTTAAGTATCCTGCTATTAGTAATACCTATAAGTCATAACATTTATACGAAGTGGAAACAAGATCATATGATCCGTCAATGGCAGAATGAGCAAGTCGTCATGACACGCAATCATGAGCAATTGATTCAAAACCAAGAGAGATTTAAATATATATGTGGCATACGTGCTAAAAGGGGTTATAGGTCAGAAGTGAACTATTTAAAATCATGGGAAGAAGGCTCTATTATGGGGGTCATTCGTTTAAATAGAATTAACATTAATATACCCATTGTTCAGGGTACCACTGACAACTGTCTAAGCATGGGAGCCGGGCATATTAGGGAAAGCGATTTACCCGGCCAATTAGGTAATTGTGTATTAGCAGGGCATAGAAGTTATACTTACGGCAAGATGTTTAATCGTCTAGGTGAAATCCAGCTGGGTGATGAAATAGAAATTGATTTTGGTAAAATGACTTTTATTTATGAAGTATACCAAATTCGTATCGTTGAACCGGATGATTTATCTGTTCTAAACAGAAATGATATAAATAGAATATTAACACTTATAACTTGTCATCCTATTCGTGTTGCAGATAAAAGATTGGTGATTCATAGCAAATTAAAAAATAAGAAAAAAATTGACGAAATTCGTTGACAAGGTATTTAAACTATGTTATTATTATTCATGGAATTAAATAACAATACAAGCTGACTTTCAAAACGAAATGGCAAACTTGTCGAAAGGCAAGGACGCAAAGCTATAGGGTCTAAGCACATTTGTGTATGACAGCCTAGTTACCGAAAGGGAAGTTTTTAATTGCAAAAAACTTCAAAGATAATGGCAAACTTGTCGAAAGGCAAGGACGCAAAGCTATAGGGCCTAAGCACATTTGTGTATGGCAGCCTAGCCGCCTAAAGGGGTTTATTGTATATGGAAAAAGAATTTACATATCATTCTGCTTTTCATATTGGTTTTGGATTCAAGAATTGAACCGAGACTATCAATAATTCTCTAATTGTCAAAATGATCAATTAAAAATTGAGATCATGGAATAAATCCGTTTGAAATGTTCAAGATATTAGTGTACAATTCTATGGAATGTAGCATGTAGATACTGCGATGTCTCAATTGGAAGAGTTATACAATTCCTTAAATAACTGCCAATCTTATCATCATTTATATATATTTATGTTTTGCCTATATTTTATTAAATATAGGCCCTTTTTTTATCTTTTTTTTCTTAATTTCATTCCAATCAATACTATTGCAGTTAATATAATAATAGCCACAAATGATGTCGACAGACTGCTTGCCAGAAAAATAGTTGTGGGACCGTCTGCTCCACCAATAATGCCTATGGCTTGCTGTTGATGGTGCCAATGAGAAAATATCAAAATACCAATAAAACCTAGGATAAGAAAAATTTTTACTTTCAATACAGGTCACCTCTTATTCTTTTTTTGTTAGTCTAAATTATATCATAAGCTGACTATGCCAAAAAGTGAACCAAAAAAATCAAAATAGCAAATTGTAATACATAGTACAAATTAACAGTCCAATAGAAGATACATTAGGCCAAGATGTGTTAACAGAATTAGAGGCAATATTAAGAAGGGCAGATGTAGAATTGGAGGGGATTGTCCTTACTGCAAAATAAGGTTAAAAAAATAGAGTTAAACAAGATTATATGATAAAATCATTTCAAAGTAAATTGAAAGGCAATCCATTTGTAATAAAGGTAAAGAACAATGAAAAATTATTATTCCATAGGTGAAATGTCGAAAATAAATAATGTATCCATTCAAACACTCAGATATTATGATCGAATAGGGTTGTTAAAACCCAGTTATATAAATGCAGAAAATAAATATCGTTACTATACATATGAAGAGATCATGATGCTGGATGCCATACAATATTTAAAAACGCTGGGTATGTCGCTTACAGAAATACAGCAGAAATTAGAAAATAGAAATATTTCTAATAGTCTTAAAATGCACGAAAAGCAGCATGCCGAAATAAAGAAAAAAATTACTGAGCTTCAGCTTCTTGAAAAAAAAGTGTACAAAAGTATCATTAACTTAAGGGAGTGTCAAAAAATTTCAAAAGATACCCCTCCTCAGATAAAATATTTTCCTGCACGCTATATGTTGACGATTAATAAAGAAACGAAAACGGAAGAAGAGTATGAAGTCAATATTCGTGAATTGGGGAATGACCTTTTAGATCGTTATGTTTATTCCATTGATTATTTTGGGGCTTTATTATCTGAAGACAATTTGTTTGAAAAAAGATACGATAATTTCGTATCCATAGGTGTCATATTAGACGAAAAACCAAAAGAATTAAAAAAGAATATAACCATTTTACCTGACGGGAACTATGCCTGCATGTATTATTTTGGCTATGAAAATGATGCAGCGTTTGAAGAATTATTGAATTACATCCATCAAAACAAGTATAAAGTAAATGGGAATACTATTGAAATATATTTGATAGATACCATAGAAACAAGCGAAATATCGGACTATATAACAGAAATACAAATACCGATTTTAATAGAAAACTAATTTGAAAGAATTAGTTTTTTTTTTACGTCGTTTTTTTCATTTATCCTTGACCCTATAGTTACTATAGACTTTATAATGATTACAGTAAAGGAGCAATAATAAGAAGAATTTGATGTCGTAAAAATCAAATCAATTGTGAGGGATAATTATGAAAGGAAATTACGACTTAAAAAAAGATTCAGTTAATAAGTTATTTGCGAAATATGCTTTTATGTCAATTATGGGATTGACAGTAATGTCTTTACATGTTATATTAGACGGTATTTTTATTGGTAGAGGCGTAGGGAGTATGGGGCTTGCGGCAGTAAATATTGCCGGAGTCATATACCCAATTTTGGCTGCATTAGGATTATGTTTTGGATTTGGTGCAGCAACTATGATTTCTATCAAGTTTGGTGAAAATAAAGTAGAAGAAGCAAATTCAATTTTTAATCAAACCATTATTTTTTCAACTATTTTTTCACTGGTATTTTCAGTGCTTTGTATTACATTCTTGACGCCGCTATCGTACCTGTTTGGTTCGAATAAAGCTCTTTTACCGGGTGTCAAAGTGTATTTAGGAACTTTTATAGTATTTACGGTTTTTTATGTTGTGATGCTAATACTAGACCCTATTGTGCGAAACGATGGAAACCCTAAAACCCCAATGTACGCATGTATTATGAGTGCGGTTGTAAACTCCATTTTAAACTACCTATTTATTTTCGTATTCCAATGGGGCTTATTTGGAGCTGCATTAGCAACCGGGTTAGCGCAAGTTGTCAGTTTAATATATTTAATGTTCCACTTTTTTAAGAAAAAAGGAAAACTGAGATTTCAAAAGACTAAAGTAGAAAGAGACATTGTCATTCAAGTATTTAAAACAGGATCTCCTCTGCTTGCATCTCAAGGATGTTTGGCCATATTTATGATTATTTATAATTGGGTTGTTATCAGACATATCGGTGAAATGGGTGTAGCTTCACTAGGTATCATCTTATATGTTCAAGAAATGATAGCCATGGTGCTGTACGGAATAGGAGAAGCATTACAGCCTATTGCCAGTTATAACTTAGGAGCAAAACAATATGATAGAGTTAAGCAAGTGTTTAAGACATCGATTATAAGTGGTGTCGTCATTAGTGCTGTATTTTTAGTCATTACTTTGTTTGCTTCAGAAAATATTGTTTCTTGGTTTAACAAGGAACCGGAACTTATAGCATTGACTTCTTATGCCATGAAATTATTCTTTTCTGCAGTAGTATTTTATGGTATTAATATGGTCATAATAGCTTACTTTCAAGCAATTGACCGCCCAACTGAATCAACAGTACTTTCTTTGCTTCAAGGCATAATATTGTGTGTAGCGTTACTATTTATTTTACCTTACTTTATAGGAGAAAATGGAATTTGGCTTTCATTTCCCGTAGGTAATATGCTAACCTTTTTAGTAGCAATGTACTATATTAGAAAGCCTGCAATTAGAAGTAATGAAGGTCCAATCATACAAGGTTATAAAAAAACGGCATAGAAAATGATTTCTATGCCGTTATCATTTGGAATGGGAACATGGTTGATGGGGATGACATCCTCTTGTAATAGCAATATATAAAAGGTAAAATAAGTATAGTATTTTAATATAGATAAGAAAGTAGGTAAGTAAAATGGTAAAAGTAGTGGCTAGAAATTTAGTAAAAAAGGACAAGATAGGAGCGTTTATAGAATTGACTAAAGAATTAGTGGATGAGACTAGAAAAGAAAATGGCTGTATAAAATATGAATTGTTTCAAGATGAAAAAGATGAAACGATCTTAACTTTTATAGAAGAATGGGAAACCAAAGACGCATTAAAAAAGCATTTTCAAACAACCCATTTCAAAAAGATTGTTCCACAATTCTCCCAATTAACTGAAAAAGAAACGGATCTTAATATATATAATGTAGTATTATAAATAAACCCAAAGGCACCTTTGCAGATGCCTTTGGGAATTATGCTTCATACATTTTATCAATCATTTCTTGAATCTCATCATTTTCTAAGAATTCATCAAACTCAATGGTTTTATCGAAAACACCATTAGGAGTTAATTCAATCACTCTGTTAGAAATGGTTTCAGCAAACCTATGGTCATGAGACGAGAACAGCATGGTGCCTTTAAAAGCCACCAGACCATTGTTAACGGCTTGGATGGACTCTAGGTCCAAGTGATTAGTAGGCTCATCTAAAATAAGAACATTGGCACCTGACAACATTAGCCTGGAAAGCATACATCGAACCTTTTCACCACCGGAAAGAACCGAAGCGTTTTTGAGAGGTTCATCTCCGGAAAACAGCATCTTGCCTAAAAAGCCCCTGATATATGTTTCGGATTTTTCCTCCGAGAACTGTCTCAGCCAATCGATAAGGCTCATATCTGCATTTTCAAAATACGCTGCATTATCTTTTGGCAGATAGGCATTAGAAGTGGTGACACCCCACTTAAAACTACCTTCATCTGGCGCCATCTCGCCAACTAATATTTTAAATAGAGTGGTTCTGGAGATTTCATCCCTTCCAAGGAATACGATTTTATCGCCTTTATTAACCGTAAAAGAAACTTGATTTAATACCTGAACACCATTAACCGTCTTACTGATGCCATCTACTGTTAAAATATCTTTGCCCGCTTCTCTATCCGGAGAAAATCCTACGAAAGGATATCTTCTGGAGGATGGTTGAATATTCTCTATAACAATCTTATCCAACAGCTTCTTTCTGGAAGTGGCTTGCTTAGCTTTTGATGCATTAGAGCTGAACCTGGCAATAAAGGCCTGAAGCTCTTTAATTTTCTCTTCTTTCTTCTTATTTTGGTCATTGATAAGCCTCAAAGCCAGTTGACTGGATTCATACCAAAAATCATAGTTGCCAACAATCATCTTTATCTTACCAAAGTCAATATCTACCATATGGGTGCAAACCTGATTCAGAAAATGTCTATCATGGGATACAACAATAACCGTTTTTTCATATTCGATTAAAAATTCTTCTAACCAGCTGATGGCTTTAAAATCTAAGTGGTTGGTAGGCTCATCAAGCAAAAGAATATCCGGGCTTCCAAACAAAGACTGTGCTAACAATACCTTAATCTTATCACTGCCTTTTAAATCCATCATTTGTTTGCCATGAAATTCTTTTCTTATCCCTAAACCTATTAACAATTTTTCTGCATTGGTTTCGGCATCCCACCCATCTAGTTCGGCAAATTCACTTTCCAGATCGGCCACCTTAATACCATCGTCTTCATTGAAATCAGGTTTTTGATAAAGAGCATCTTTTTCCATCATGACATCATAAAGTCTTTTATGCCCCATGATAACTGTATCCAGTACATTAAACTCATCAAATTCAAAATGATTTTGCTTAAGTACTGCCAGTCTTTCACCGGGTGTAATGGAAACATTACCTTCATTGGCTTCAATTTCACCGGAAAGAATCTTTAGAAAGGTAGATTTCCCGGCTCCGTTTGCTCCGATAACACCATAGCAATTGCCCGGAGTAAACTTTACATTAACATCTTCAAATAATTTTTTACCGCCAAATCTCAAGCCCAAGCCCGTAACTGTAATCATAATATTTATTTACTATAAGAATCTCCTAAATTTTATTATTGGTTTCTTATAGTTCCTCCTATATAAGTCAAAATAAAAATTTGCACCTATCATTGTGCAAATTCGTCTTTTAGATTATACACGTTTTTAGAACATTGTTAAATAGTTTTTTGATATATTTCAACTGAATTTTTTAAGAAATTATATTCGGGAGTTTGACAGTTGAATAAGAAAAAAATAGCTATAAGCCTTGAAATGGCTTTATTTTTTTGTCAAATTTCACATTTTACGATTGCGTGATTAAG
>JANQMT010000162.1:0-34695 GCA_028279945.1 Clostridia bacterium | reverse complement strand
TTGCCTGCGGTTAGACTTTTATAGTTCATATGCCATCAAATTTTCTCCAAATGAATACATTAACGAATATTTATACGCCTGTATTCATTTTTCGATAGCGTCAGCTTTGTGCCTATATCATTAATCTAAGTCGATACCCGGCTATAAAAAAAGCAATTCCTACTACAATTGACATTGTAAAATAAGTTCCGGCAATTTTTTTTCTGCTTTCTTGTCCGAGGCTGTAGAATTGCCACAAGAAAGTTGAAAATGTGGTAAAAGCTCCAAGGAAGCCTGTGGCTATAAAAAGGGTGCCAGCAGGATTTTGCAGCATATTTTGCACAAAGCCCAGTAGAAAGGCTCCTATCAAATTAATTGTAAATATTCCTATGGGATAGTTTGTCTCAATTCTATTTGAAAGATATCTGTCCAGATAATATCTTGTCACACTTCCTAATGCGCCGCCTAATCCTACAAATAAGAAATTCACTTGCAATCACCTGCCAATGGTCCTTTTAACCAAATGCCGACTCTATATCCTAAAACAACTATAATCAAAGGCATACTTATTCCCAAAAGCACATATAAAATAACACCATTTTTTAGAACATAGTGCTCATATACTTCTAAACAAAATGTTGAAAAAGTAGTTAACGCACCACAAAACCCTGTTTTTATTCCTATGTCTAGATTTTTATTTAACCTTGGCTGTAGACCAAACATAAAAGAAAGTACAAAGGTACCTAATATATTTGCTATTAGAATACCTTGATTATTAAAGCCTAAGCATATTGCATATCTCAAAACAGCACCAATAAATCCTCCTGCACATATTCCTACCCAAATCATTTCATCACCTTTTTCTAAAATATTTATCATATGCAATATTAATATGTATCCCCAGAACAATAACATATCCTATTAAATAAAACCAAAGCATTAAGCTGATAACATTGGCTATACTCCCATAAAGTATATCGTATTTTGCAAAATTTGAAGCATAATATGAGAAAACTAATGAGGCAAATAATATACCTATTGTGGAAAACAAAGCCCCAGGTCTTACTCTTTTAAATGGAATGGTTTCATTATTAGACCTAGAGTAGATATACATCATGATCCAATAAAAGACTACAAACGCAAAAGGCCATCTTAAAATATACAGCATATCATGGATTCTAAATGGAGTATTAAACAAAGAAGATGAATGGTTAGAAATAAATTCTCCGATAAACCTGCCGTAGATGATAATAAGCAAACCAAATATAATCATAAATACAAGAAGCAAAGTAATTTTCATTGCTTTAATTCTTTCGGCTAACTTAAAATGTCCCTCCATTTTAATACCATAGGCATAATTTGAAATTCTGATAACCGCAAAGAAACCACGTGATGCCAGCCATAAAGAAAAAACAAAAAAAATAACACTTAAATTTCCATACTTCCTCGGAATAAGATAAGGGCTAATCAACTCATAAAATTCTTGTGGTGTGTATATCTGTACAATCTCAACAATGAAATTTAAAGAAACAGAAAACAATCCGGACACAATTCCTAATAGTACAACAGTAGGAACAATAGAGAGTAGAAAGAAAAAAGCAAGCTCTGCTGCAACACCGGCATAGTAAGGATCATTCATACTTTTTAATATATATAATGCCCCTCTTTTAATTCTTTCTTTATTTATACTCATAGTCCAAACCACCTATATTTATAATATATCTATATTGTTATTATGTGTTTAATAAATATATTACATGATTAATATTAAGAATTTAAATATCCGGACAAATTAGTTCAGCAGAGTATTTTCCATTACCGTCAAAATTTAACAAAGCAAAAGATGGCTCACTTCCTCCTTTTGGAATTGTTAAGCTTCCAGGATTTAATAACATAATACCGTCGCTTTGCAATTTAGTCGGTATATGGGTGTGACCAAATAAAGCTATATCACAAGATAAGCTTAAAGATTTATAATAAAGCTTAGTCAAGCCCGATTTGACATCTTCTAGATGCCCATGTGTCAACAAAATAGAATGACCATCAATATGTAATATTTTATTTGGTGTTTGTCCTAGCTGAGCATCTAAGTTACCTTTTACTGCAATAACTTCAACATTAACAAGTTTTTGTATTTTTTTAGCGTCTTTATAGTAATCCCCTAGATGAATAATTTTGTCAATCCCTTTAATTTTATTATACTGATTAATAACTCTATCAAAACGTCCATGGGTATCACTGATAACCATTATTTTCACTTCATCACCTATATCTAATCATTTATAAATTCCTTAAAATATTTCTCTCTATCTAACACTTCTTTAAGTTTTTTTAACGCATTAGCTCTATGGCTTATGGTATTTTTGATCTCGCTGTCTAATTCAGCAAAGGTTTTACCATAGTCATCTGCAACAAAAAGTGGATCATACCCAAAACCATTGCTGCCTTTTTCTGCATATCCAATGGTTCCGTTACACTCTCCTCTTACGGATATCTTTTTACCATCCGGAAACGCAAGGGAAATGACGGATACAAATTTTGCACTTCTATCCTTTTGGCCTTTAAGCTCCAATAATAATTTTTTGTTATTATCTTGGTCTGTTGCATTTTCTCCGGAGTATCTTGCCGAAAAAACACCGGGTCTGCCGTCAAGGGCTTTTACTTCTAAGCCTGAGTCATCTGCTATCACCGGCTTACCACTCAATTGCATAATGGTTTTGGCCTTCTTCATAGAATTTTCTTCAAAGGTATTGCCATCCTCTATCACATCCACATGTGAATATCCTGCCGCATCAATGGATTGTAGCTGTATATTAAATTTTTTTAATATATGCTCCATTTCTTCCAGCTTATGCTTATTCTTAGTAGCTGCTATAATCATACGCCACCTCCAACTTTAATCTAGATTATTCATGGAAACTGCATAAAAGTTTATCGTGAATAATCTTGGTTTAATTCTCCTGTAATATCTTTTTGCTTCCTAAAAAGCATCTTACATCCTTTTTCTGCTAGAAAAAGCATATCGGAAAGCTCTCTGCTATTAAACGGAGATGTCTCACCTGTACCTTGTACCTCTATAAATTCTCCTTTATCCGTCATAACAACATTCATATCAACTTGTGCTTTTGAATCTTCTGAATAACACAAATCCAGCATAATTTGATCATCTACAATGCCTATACTAATAGCTGATACAAAATTCTCAATAGGCATGTTATTGATTTGTCCTTTTTTATGTAATTTCTTTAACGCTTCAACAAGAGCGATAAAAGCACCTGTTATGGACGCAGTTCTTGTTCCCCCATCTGCTTGTATAACGTCACAGTCTATCCATATCGTTCTCTCTCCAAGCTTTTTTAGATTAACGGCTGAGCGTAATGCTCGTCCAATTAACCTCTGAATCTCTTGAGTTCTGCCATCAACCTTTCCCCTGCTTGAATCTCTTATTTTCCTTACTTCAGTAGAACGAGGCAGCATGCCATACTCAGCAGTGATCCAACCTTCACCTAATCCCTTAAGGAAGGGGGGTACTTTTTCTTCAACTGATGCCGTACAAATCACTTTAGTGTCACCCATTTCAATTAAAACGGCTCCTTCTGCATGCATTAAGTAATTATTGGTTATCTTTATTTCTCTAATATCATCAAACTTTCGTCCGTCACCTCTATGTTTTTCCATTATTTATTCCTCCTTGCTGTTTTAAAATGACCCATTTTTTTATGGATAATGGTAGAAATGTCATTTAAAACACATTCTGTATTGTATCATAGTTGTTATGATTTTTCATTATCTTATCCATATTTAAATGCAGATTATTCATCAAAACGCCTAATACTCCCAAGTTTTACAGCAACCTAATGATTATCATTATCTTTTATCCAATTGTCACAACATGAAAAAAACCGGTAAAAATAATTTTTTACCGGCTTCGTTTAATATTTTATTCAAAAGCTTTTAAATACTCACCTATATTTATGCAGCACTTTTGTTATTCTCAGACCATGGGAAAAGTCCGCTTTCTACCGGATTCCCATCTACATCAACAAAAGGCTTTGGCGGATCAATTTTTTGAGTAGTCAAAGATACCACTACATAAACAATTACACTAATAATAAATGCCGGTACTGATGCTACATAAATCGTATCCCACATTGCCCAATCTTGCATTAATATCTCTTTTACTACACCTCCAACTTCAAGCTCGATCCAGTTTTGCTCTGCAATAATCGCATATAGGAAAAAGCATCCTAATGACCAAGATACAACACCTGAAATGAATGAACAAAATGCGCCTATGCTATTTCCTTTTTTCCAGAACAATCCACCCAGATAGCTGGCCGTCATGGTTGGGAATAGCAACGCTCCTGCAAATACAACAAGTTTGTATATGGATTGGAAATATAATCCGATTGCCAAAGCTGCCAAAGCTACAAAAGGTATAACCAGCCTAATAATTATTAATACTTGCTTTGGTGACATGTCCGGTTTATAGAATTTAGCAAAATTATGACCGATAATAGTTGCATCTCCTAATAAATTGTCTCCTGTTGTACTCATAATTGCAGCAGCCAGTGAAACAATAAATAATACGGCTGCCCATCCGGGTATGAAGGAATCCGCAAACCATGGCAATAGGTAATCCGCTTGTAATATAGGAAAATCAGGATTGATCATGTAGACACACATACCCAATATTACAGGAATCATTCCGATGGCCAGATACACAGCACCACCAATCACAAAGCCTCTTGAAGCTGTTTTTTCGTCTTTTGCCGCTAATGCTCTTAAAGTCAGCGTCGTACAACTTAAATCACCCATCGTAACACAACTCCAAGCTGCAATCAGATAAGTAACGCCCAGTATGCCTGTATACCACATATAACCATAGGTATCGCCTGCCGCATCTAATGCATTACTATAACCAACGGAGAATGCAGGCAGTTCACTCCAGTTGCTTGCATTTTGTAAAAATCCGCTGATACCGCCCACTGCTTCATGTCCAAATGCATAAGGAAGCATAACGACTAACCCGGTTAAGATTAATACCAGTGCCAGCATATCCAATCTTGATAAAGCATGTAATCCACCAAACCAAGTGACCATAATGACGACACCTGCACCTATTATCGTTGCTGTATCAGCAGGTACTCCTATAGTAAGTGAAATAATGACACCTAAAGCTACCAATTGCCCTGCCTGCCAAGCCATGCCCGATAAAAGCTGTAACACAACAAAAATACCTGATAACCGTTTACTGTATCGACTTATATAAAAATCTACAACCGTTGTATACTTGGCTTTTCTGATTTTATGTGCAATAAACAAACCTAATATAATCAATGTTAACATTGGCGCAATCGGGTCAAATATGATGCCTTGAAATCCAAATGTAAAAGCTTCAGTAGCTGCACCCATTACAACACCTGCTCCAATCCAAGTCGCAACGACAGAAGAAATCAAAAAGGGTAGTGTCATACTACGACTCGCCAGTACGAGATCTTCGTCTTCATTAACACGGTTTGAATAATAAAAACCTACTCCAATAATTACGACACAGTAAAAAGAAGTAAATAAGAATATCCATTTTGATGTTGCAAACACTTGTACCATTTCTTGTTCCATAAATTTGTCCTCCTTCAAGGTTAAGCTAACTTTACTAAACTGATGCACTTCATCTTATGACTACCAAATACCTCCGCGCACCTTATAACTGTTATAGAAAACTGGGTCGTCTGGATAAGTAACTTCAGTAACAAGCTTTCCGGAATCATCCTCCTCTATTTTGACCGTTACCTCAATGGTTTTCTCATCATAAGTCATATATTTATTGGGTGATGTCGGAATAACCTCTTTAATTGTGTAAGTATGAGTTCCAGGATTTGTATAAGTTAAATCAAAAGAAATCGTTCCATCTGACCGGTTTTTTTCCGTTATGGTCGAGCCTGTAGCCTCATCCTTTAGCTCAAATTCAAACAGCCCGGTAGTTAGCTGCATACCTGTAAGCACTTTTTTTAACTCAATACTTGCACTCAACGGCGGATAAGTATATTTATTACGGAAGGTCGCATCCGGTGTATATTGAACATTTGCAGTCAAAGCACCGTCTTTATCCGTAACGGTAATTTTGGCATTAATAATTTTAAGATCGTACTCAATGTTAGGGTTCGCTGGAATGGGCAAAGATTCCTTTATCGTATAGTTATAAACGTCGGCCTTAGTAAAAGTAAGCGGCGAAAATTGAACTTTGCCTGCCGCAGTGTTAGACACCGTCTCTATAGATACTCCGGATTCTTCAAGTAAAGAAAAATCAAACATCCCTGCTGTCAAAGCCCGTCCTGTCAATTCCTTGTTTACTTCTAAAATTACAGAAACCGGCTGTGGTGTATAGGTATTAACAAATACGGTTTCAGAAGGATATCTTACTTCTGCAACTAAATCATCAACAGATCTCGTTACCTCCACCATAACCTGAATGATTTTGCTGTCATAGGTCATTCCGGGCTGTGGAGTTTGGGGAATCACTTCCTTGATTTTGTAGGTATACGTACCCGGCTTATTCAATACGAGTGAATCAAATGTAATAAAGCCATGTGCATCATTGGCAACTGTCCCAACGACGACGTCGCCATTATCATTCACCCTTATCAGTTCAAAGGTGAACATTCCCTCCTCCAAATCTTTGCCGGTCAATTGCTTTCTTGCCTGGATTTCGAATGAAACAGCTTCAGGTTCCACAACCTGCACCACTGGTTTATCATATACTTTTTCCGCAGATCCATTTCCGCCAAAAGAATATTTCAAAGCAGCGGAAATGTTGGAATAAAAACCCGGTTGCCCTGAGCTGGTAACATTGTTTTCGTAATCGGTACCTGCATCACCAACATTTGGATAGCTTTGATTTAAGTCATAGTAATCAAATGCCTCTTCACTGCTTCTCACATTAAATGACATGGTATACTTGCTGTCCGGTATTGTCGCCTCCAGTAATTGTATGGAAGGTCCGCTTGCTTCGGTGCTGATAGAATAATGAATTCCCGACTTCAAAGTAACAGGCTCTTCATTTCCCGTAGTCCGCGTTACCTTCAGTTCTCCCGTATAAGCAACATATGGAGAGAGTTCATCTGAAATCGTAACATTGTAGAGGGAATTACTCATCTTAGACATAAAACGATCTAATGTATCGGACACTTGATCCGAGCTGGAAGCCTGAACCATAAATTTTTCTTTATTAACATTAACCATCTGGGTAAGTGTTTGAAGTTTGGAGGCACTTCCTGAGTCATGTCCGATGAATATGGAAAAAAATCTGTCAACATTGCCAAGCTGCTGTGTGGCATTGTGCGCATAGACCAGACCTGCATACGCATTACTTGCTCCAACGGGTCTAGAATTTGTTGGCTCTCCATCGGTTATAAAAACAATGACCTTTTCTCTGTTTTGGGTATCGCTGCCAATCATATTATTTATTTCTGATTCTGCATCCAGTAATGATTGGTAATAGTTTGTAGCACCGTTAGCATCTAAGCCTTTAACGCTGTTGATTAATTGGTCTTTATCTGTGCTGTTTGATACTAGAACCTCCGAGTTAGTGGCAAACTTAATAATAGAAATACGGTTATTCGGATTTTGCGTTAAATTGTTGATTGCATTAGTCATAGTAGATTTCAATACCGATATTCTTGATTGACCTGGCCCCATATTATATTTCATAGAACCACTCACGTCTAAAACAAAGATAATATCCGCTTTGTTATCTTCCTCAGCCTGCTGCGTTGTCGCATCAAGATACAACCGGTAATCATTTTTTCCGTCAACTGTTGTATCCGGATTTGGATCACCATCGCCAAGATAATCTATTTTTTTGCTGTAATCCGGCTCGGGATCCGGATCCGGAGGTACACTGTCAATGTCCGGATTGTACCTGAAATGAAGTGTTACACTAGCAGCTTTTTTACTGCTGTCTATGACTTCAACCCAGTTCATAGGTTCAGTGGCATTAGGATTCCCAGGGTTTCCTGTAGGGCTGTAGGTGTATGATCTTAGGTTGTCCCCATCAGTATATTCCACAGAGTGGAGGCTCAAATGCTCATCCGTATAATTACTGGGCTCAAACCAAAAAGTATTACATGTTGCACCATGATAACTGCCAAAATTAATCTTTCTTTCTTGATTGTTTACAATATTAAATAGTTTCCTAGTGGTTACTAAGGGTTCGTTACCGCTTCGGGATGAATTCTTCATTTTTTGTATTCGCACAACCGAATAATTGGATGAGAGTGCGGCACATTCCGCAGGATATTCCGCCGCATTATCAATCACTGTTGTAACGGTTAATTCCATGCTCTCACCTAATGCAAACACAGAAGGCGCAAACATGACAGCATAAGCAATAAACAAAACAAAACTTACGATCAATAATCTCAAATTTTTATTCATCTATTAATCTCCTTTCCCGGTGTAAAAGTCAATATTACACCTAATTTACTGTATCTCTTTCAGCTTGATTGCCCAATCAAGCATATAATCATCTAAAACAATATTCGAATCGGAAAACACAATATCCAGTTTTTCAAAGCATATTGCTCTCTCATCATTGGATATCCTCTGAAATATTGAAGGATACATGCCATCGGGAGTATTTAAAAATCCTTGTGCAGCCGCTAAATCGGGATCCAAAATTGTTACATGGTTTGTTACAGGGATTCTGCCGACTTCGTTACATAAAAGATTTTGACCTTCTGCAGAAAGCATATAATTGATAAACCCTTCCGCATCTGAAGTAACCTTCGAGCTTTTTGAAATACCTAGCATCATATCGGCTTTAAATACCCCGATATGAGAGTTATCAGCACCCGGCATAGAAAAAAATCCAAAATCAAAATCACAGTTAAGCTCCCTAAGTTTTTCTATATCATTGGAACTGCCGGGAAACATGGCACATGTGCCGTTTGCAAACTGCTCAAGCAGCTTCTGATGACCTTCCACGCTTTCCTCTTTCTTAACTGTCAAATCTCCCATTGTCAATTCAAAAGCAAGACCGACTGTATCATAAAATCCGGAATCCAGCTCTGTATTTTCGTTAAAAAATTCCCCATCAGACATCAATCCGGTATCACAAGGACCGTTTGCCAAAATTCCCTCAACAAAGTCCCCAGTGTTTAAAACACCCTTGTTATCTCTGGACATGGCAAAAGGCAGGATATTTTTTTCTTGTAAAATCAAACAATTTACCACAAAATCAGAAATCGTTCGGGGCTGCACCAGCCCATATTGTTGAAATAATGTTTTATTGTAAAAAACTACAGGAACGCTGCCTGTTACGGGAATCGCCCACACATGACCTTCTCTGGTTCCGATTTGCAGGAGAGCACTGTTGTAATCATCCGGCAGTACCTTACGGTTATTTAAATCCCTAAGCTTGCCGCTGTTTATAAAAGCCTCAAAATCTTCATCCACAGGCACTGCAAATACATCCGATATGTTTTTATCCGAAAAGCTTTGCAGCAGGATATCCGTATATTCTTCCGGTGAAATGAGCTGAACCTCAACGGTTAGCCCTTTATGTACGTTCATATATTCTTTAGCCAAGGTTTCATAGACTTCTTTATTTTTCACATCCCAATGAATGAAAATCAACGTTCGTTCTTTTTCTGCACCACAACCGATAAGAATACCGGCCAGCAGGCAAATGCATAAAGTTAAACCAACAAATCGTTTGTACATTTTTTTATCACCTCTAAAACTTTATTACGGTCATTACCAGTCTGCTGGAATATCATGTTTCAAGTATTCATATTGCCCATTGGGCAGACTTGAATAAGAACCGTTGTATTCTGAAACCGGAATGGAAGAATACCAGACTACATCATTTAAGCTTTCTCCGTAGATTTCACCTCCATCCAATGAAACTGTAATAGTGGTGGTAGTCAGACCGAATATTCTTGCAAATGTATAATCGTATTCCTTACTGAGTTCTGTACGAATACGATAATGCCGGTAATTGTACTTCGGTATTTCTTCATTAAAATATACCTTGACGGTACCGTCAAAATCATTATCCATCATCGTATCATAGATGATCTGATAGCTTGTAAGCCCGGGGTTGTCAGCATATCGGATGGTATCCTGATAAGTGAACCGATCTTCCCGTACCAGTTGACACAGATTCTGCATGGAATTTCGATGGAGAACAATCATGCCCACATCTAAAGACAAACCGATAAAAAAAATCAGCACAACAAGGATTCCTGCAAATAATATGATCATATCCCCGTTTTCTTTCTTAAAAAAATACGAAATTTTACGTTTCATGGCACTCTCACCTCCATATCCAAAGTTATTCGGATCTGTGCTGCGTCCCTACAACCCGTATACACGCCAGCTCTTTTTCAACAGTAATGTCATTTCCAAACAACATACCTCCGATGGGCGTGAGGGGGCGAATGACATATGAAAAATCAGCAGTTAAATCCATATAGCGTGTTCGGCTGATTGCCTGAACAGGATTTCCGGGAGTCCTGCCGGGAACATTATAATGATCCGCTTCGTTGTATAATTTTGCATTGGCATTCATAATCATTAAATTGCTGTCTATAATTCCAGGTGATCTGTCGTTGATGTCATCAAACAAGATATCTGAGACCGCTGTCCCTGTATATTCGGCTTCGGAAGGCACTTCTTCCAAGGGATCCGTATCTCCCAGATCATTTGCTGATATCGACCAGCTGGCATACATATATCCATATTCAAAAGAAGCCCTTTGAAAAGAAATCCAGCTAAAATCAATGATAGCAAATGTAATCATTATTAACAGCCATACGGTTAAAGCAAATTCTATCAATGCCTGACCGGAGTCACTTTGGCATTTCCATTTAATTAATTTAAGCATAGCCTCCTCCTCGTAAACCTTTTGGTTACCCAGTGTATCCGCCGGCATAAACTTTCCTAGTATAAGCAGGCGTTTTTATATCAAAAGTATTGCCTAAGAACAGTACCCCCCAGTAAGTTATTGGCGACAATTCGTAGGAAAATTGCACTTGAATTTCCATACACTGATAACTGCTGGGTCGCTTTTCAAACTGCTTCCCATAATTTAATGGATTAGGATCAGCCTTATCGCTGGAATATACATAATACGTGTAGTTTTTTTTGACCAGACTTCCCTTATTGAAATCAATTTGAACTTTGTCGTTATCCAGGCGGTCACCATAATAGTCGTTTATCATTTTCTTAATGTCCGCTTCAGCACTGCCGGAGGAAACAGAGGCATAATTCAACTGACCGATACTTTCGCTTGCAGCACTGCTCAAAATCATTTTTGTGTTGATATAACGGAAAAAGTCTACAGGAAGTGTCAGCAACAAGACCAGAATGGGAAGAATGATTGCAAACTCCACAAGTGATTGCCCTGTTTCGGTCTTTCTCCAATTTTGAAATTTTCTTTTCATCTTCATCCCTCCTGATATAAATTTAGAGGTCAACGTATCAGCCTCGTATTTCTAAAGTATCAGTTTTTGTAAATCCATATTCCTCTGTTTTATGCTCATGATATATCGGCAACTTTTGTTTTGTCTTTAAGAGAATTGCCGTTATCAACATTATGTTTTTGGTAAGCATCTCTGTTAGTATCCAAGCCTACCTCCTCAAGATCCTCTGCTTCGTGTTGGTTGTTGCTATTGCCTAAAGCGACGATTCTGTTAGTAGCGTCAAAAGGCAGGACAACATTTTTTAGCTGCTCCGGTTTTTCGTCAAGTTCTACATTTCTTTCTACCAGCTGCTCCTTTAACGCAGTATTTCTCAACTGAGTTGATTCGCTGACAGCGTCTTTCAGCGCATCGCTTTCTTGACGACTGTTCATCGTATGATGGTCAATTCCCTCTGATTGCACATCCATATGCGCCATAATTTGCTCCATCGATTCCTGTAAAGAGCGAATAGCCCGTTCATTTTCTTTCCGAATCAAATTATTTTCTTTTTCCTGCTTCTGATACTTATCTAATAGCTGATTCTTTTCGGAAATAATCTTTTCTTGATGCTCCATTTTATTTTCCAGTTCGTCGTTTTTAAATTGATATTCCTCTTGTTCCCTCTGCAAAATATTAATCATTCTTTCTTTCGCTGCTATGAGGTCGTTTGCCTCTTCTTCCCTCTGCCGAACAGATTGATGGTGATTTTCCAGTTCTTGAACAAGGGTACGATTATTCCGGATATCTTCCTTCAATTGAGCTTTTACTTCCGTTAAATATTTTTTTTCCCGCTCCAGCTTACCGTGCTCATCTACCAAAAACTTTTTCTCTTGTTCCAGTTGTGTTTTTGTCTCGCCTATAAACTTTTTCTCCTGCTCCAGTTGTATTTCCTTCTCATTCAAATGTTGCTTTTTTTGCTTAAGATGCAGCTTGGCCTTTTCCATGTATTGGGAAAAGGTTTGATATTTTTCTGTAACCTTTTCCGTCTGCTCTGTCCTTTCTTTCAGTTCATTGTAGGATTGCTTGGATTTAGCTAATGTCTCATTTAATTGTGTGATTTTCTGTTCTTTTTTTATCAACAAGTCTTCATACTTTTTATTTTGCTCCATAGCTTCCTGATAATCTGACTGCATACTGGTCAAGTATTCATCTTCTTTATGGTAAGACTGCATCTCATGACCGCTGACATATTGAGTTTCATCGTAGTTCTGCTGATTCACAATTTTATTTCTAGCCTCTGCCAGATTCTCTTCCGCCGTTTTTAATTGGTTTCTTAAAACAGAGCATTCCTGGGCAGCACTGGCTTTCTCAACAGTCAAATATTGAACATGCCCTTCCATCTGCGTTTTTATTTGCAATAGATTAGCCTTCATTTCTGAAACAAAATTCTCGACACTTTTTTTTGTATACCCACCTACGACAGAGTAGTGAAGCTTAGAATCCAGCTCAGATTTTAAATTCTTTTCCAAAATATTAAAATCCATACTTTCTTGGTTAACACCCCCACTGCTCATGACCAAGGGGTTATGATCCTTTTTTTTATCATTCGGATTTTCACTCATTGTAATCTCCTTTCCCCGCACAGGATATAAGGATTATATCGCCGATGCAGCTAACTTAAATAATGATATAAAAAAAGATGGAATTTTTAAGCTGTTGCAAGGCTCAGCCTAGTCTATTCTTAAAATAAGCCGCATGCCAATTTCCAACTGTTCGGTGACACCTGCCGAAGTTTCTAAAATCATTTTAGCCCCTTTTACATTTTTGCCGGTACGCCAAGGAACAACGGTTTCTTTTCCCAACACAGTAAGACAGTCGTCCAAATATACAACATCAATGGGAAAGCGCATAAAGCAGGTATGTATACCGGTGCAGGGAAACAGCAAAAACCCCTGATCCGACGGCAGGTCAGATCTGAACATCAATCCTTTCAGCCGCTTGACAAAAGTATCGACCCATTCAATTTTTACTTGAAATCGGCTGTTCCTTTCGTATATATACACTATTAAAAACCTCCTAATGCTTCCATGATAGCCGGGATAGAAGGTCCCATTAGGACAATAAACATTACCGGGAAAATAAACAGTACCATTGGAATCAACATTTTTACAGATAATTTCTGAGCCTTTTCTTCTACATTTTGTTTGTGTGCCTCCCGGATAGCAGACGCCTGTACCTGCAATATATTCTGCATGGAAGCTCCTATTTCATCGGCCTGAATCACAGCACTGACAAAGGTCTGAATCTCCAGACTATCACATCTGTCTGCCAGTTGTTCCAATGCTTCTTTTCTGGTACGTCCCAAAGCAATTTCCCTTTGGGCCGTATCCAATTCACGGATTAATACGCCTTCACTTTTTTTAACCACATAGATCAGTGCCTGATCAAAGCCCAAACCGGCAGAAACGCTGACACTCAATAAATCCAGAGTATCCGGCAATTGATGATAAATTTCATTTTTGCGCCGGCTTATTTTACTTTTCAGGTGGAACCGGCTTATAATCAGTCCTGAACAAAGACCCAAAATACCATACCAAACAGCTCTTAAAATGCTTTGAGAAATCAATCCTCCGTAAATGGCAAATACCATAACACAGGTGACGGTAAAAAGAAGTACGGCAGCACTGTAATTTCTCGCACTCATACGGATTCCCGCCAGCATAAGCTGCTGCGTCAGTTTATCATAAGTATCACTGTCCTGCGGAACAAACACAGAAAAAATATCCAGCAGGCGTTTTATAACCGGCTTCAACATACGCTCACTGAAGGATGTGTTCAGTTCTTCATCTTCCGTATTCTGGTAATGGCTATTAGCAGTATCCCTCAACCGTTGTTCTAAAACGATCCTTTGGGACAACATCATAGTCAGACACATATACACCAGACAATAGAAGAAAACCCCACAGCTTAATGCAAACACATATTCCATTTTCTTCTCTCCTTCTTAACAGTCAATGTCAAATTTAAAATACGCCTGTTTTCTAAAAAATTGTATAATTTTAAACTTATATATGAATTAAAATTTTATATCCACGATTTTTCGAATAACCAAAAAACCGATAGCTTCCATACACACACCAACAAGCAACAATATATGTCCATATGTTGTTGTAAAAAAAGGCCGCATATAAGCAGGATTAACTACAGAAAGAATCATTAGTAATACAATGGGAAGAAGTCCCATAATCATCCCTGATATACGTCCCTGTGCCGTCAGCGTTCTGACCGACCGCTTGATTGACAACCGATCACGAATGGTCTGTGATATAGTATCAAGAATTTCCGCAAGATTTCCGCCAACCTGATGCTGAACAACAACCGATGTGGTCAAAAGCTTCATATCATTGCTATTCATTCGTGTTGCAACTTTAGTAAGTGCAGCTTCCATGTCCCCACCAAGCTGAGTCTCTCGAAAGACAGACCGAAACTCCGAGGCGATAGGATCCGCTAAATCCCTTGCCCCATTATCTAGTGCCTGAGCGAAAGAAAAACCGGCTCTCAGCCCATTTGAAATCACCATCAGAGCATCCCCCAGCTGCCGTTCAAACAAAGCCCGGCGTTTATTGATTGCCCTTTTCAAATAAAGCGGCAAAGCAATTATTCCAGCCATAATTAAAATAACAGCTCGAAGCAGACTTGGTGAAATAGTAAGACTTAAAGCTGCCGGCCCGAAAATGATGAGTATCCAAAGCAATACAAATTCTTCCGGGCTCATATTGATTCCGGAAAGAAGAATATCATCCTTCATACTTTGCGAAATATGCAGAAAACCAAAACGATGATGCCTGTTTTTTTGGGATTTTCTGCTTTGTTTATCAACCGGAGAATTGTTATGCTTTATTTCATTAAGACGCTTTTCTACAGTCAATTTTTCTATTCTCATGGATAATAATACCATTTGAACCAGACAATATGTAAAAACTGCCATAGCAATTATAAACAGCCAACGCATAGATTTCACCTTCCTTTCTGAAAGAACCAGTCATCCTTACAAAGCACTCCATTATTTCGTATTTTTTCAACTATTTTAGGACGAATGCCGGTTGATACAAATTGACCGGCCACTTTTCCCACGGCATCCAATCCACTGGGCTTGAAAACAAAAATGTCCTGCATGGTTATTGTGTCACCTTCCATCCCTATAATTTCAGAAATATTGACAATTTTTCTGCTTCCGTCACGGAATCTGGATTGATGCACCACCAAATCAACAGCAGAAGAAATTTGCTCCCGAATGGCCTTGGCAGGTAACTCCATACCGGCCATCATTACCATGGTTTCCATACGGGATATCACATCCCGGGGCGAGTTGGCATGGACAGTAGTAAGGGAGCCTTCATGACCGGTATTCATTGCCTGCAGCATGTCCAGCGTTTCACCGGAACGCACCTCTCCCACAATAATCCGGTCCGGTCTCATACGAAGGGCATTACGCACTAAATCACGTATAGAAATAACGCCTTTACCCTCTATATTGCTTGGACGCCCTTCCAGCGTTACAACATGATTTTGTTCCATCTGAAGCTCAGCAGCATCTTCTATTGTAATAATCCGTTCCTCATCGGAAATATATCCGGACAAAACATTTAGAAGAGTTGTCTTGCCTGATCCGGTCCCACCCGATACCACCGTATTGCAGCGGCCTTTAATACAAGCCTCTAAAAAACTTGCCATCTGTGCAGAAAGCGTGCTATACCCAATCAAATCTTCAATTTTCAGCGGAGTAGCAGAAAATTTTCGGATGGTAATAGTAGACCCTTTTAGAGCGATGGGAGGAATAACGGCATTAACACGGGAACCGTCGGGTAAACGTGCATCTACCATGGGATTGGATTCATCACAGCGACGTCCAACAGAGGATACGATGCGGTTAACCACATTCAGCACATGTGCATTATCCCGGAAGCGTGAACTCGCCATCTCCAGCTTTCCGGAGCGCTCAATATAAATCTGATTAGGACCATTCACCATGATTTCCGAAATACTACTATCCCTTAAAAATGCCTCCAGAGGGCCTAAACCCATAACATCGTCATAAATTTCCTGTGCGATTTTGGATTCTTCCAACCTTGTCAGTATTTGTTCTTGGCGTGCAATGGATTGGCGGATAATATCCATCATATCAACAGAGAAATTGTCACCGAATTCACTTTCCGCAAATATAGTATTATACTCATTAACCACTTCTTTATGGACAGCCTCCTTAAGGAATTCGTACTTATCCGTACGAACCCCCATATCCATGTAATTCTCACTGTCCGACTTTGGAGAAGCATCATCGGTATCTTTCATCTGCCCCAATCGCGAAACCCAACTCATGCTTTATTCTTTCCCCCTTTACTTTTTGACAAAAGCTTCTCCTGCTTTCCACTGTTCTCTGATTCCGGCGGAGCATCTATTTTATCCGTGATATCCTGAATGGCTTTGCTTACTTTATTCTTAGGGTATTCCAAAACCAGCGGATTTCCTTGATTTGCAGCAGATGCAGCTGCTCTTTCTTCACTGGGAATACTGTGCCAGACCGGAAAAGACAATACGCGGGAAACATCTTTTTCTTTAATTGACCCATCACCATCCCTGCCGATAACCAGCTTGATTTTCTCCGGATCAGACAGAGCTTGAATCACCGACAACCCTTTTTTTGCATTTCGGAGTGCCGGTATATCCTTATTGCTAACAAAAAGAATCATAGATGCACAGTCAAAGCAGACAGCGGTGGTATCATTAAAACCGGAGTAAGTGTCTACAATTACATAATCATAATGAACCCTAAGAGCCGTAATAATTCTCTCCGCCTGCATTGGGGAAATGGTATCGGCATATTCCGGATTAAAAGGTGACGGTAAAATATAAACACCTGATATATGCAGGGACAGAAACTGCCGTATCGTATCTGCATTAGGGTTGCTTTGCTCCTGTAACAACTCCAAAATTGTATTTTTTGCGGTAACTCCAAACAGCGCATCCACATCTCCAAACTGGAAATTGTAATCAAGAATCACCACTTTATTTTTTTTCTGAGCCAGTTTTACTGCCATATTAACAGCCAGAGTTGATTTACCTGCACCGTCTTTGGTTCCAAAAATCGTAATAACCTTGGATTTGTTTGAGGAGACCCCTTTGTTCTCTATAGCTAAGAAGCGATTGGCCTCATTGTTAAATATTTCTTTTAATTCAGAAACCAGAGCAATGGGATCAATCCGAGATGACAGCATGTAATGTACGCCCGTCTCCAGGATTTTCTGCATCAATGCAGTATCATCTATTTCAGAAATAATAACAGGGACACATCGCGGTCTGAGAAGATAAATCTGATGACAGGAACGCAGTACCATAGGCGAGGTATCTGAAATAAGAATCATATCAGGAGAAGTTCGACTGATTTCATCCAGTACATTGTTTTCATCATCTACGGTTCCCACCACTACCAAATCCTCATCCTGCAAATTCCTCTGCAGTTGTGCACAATTTTGTTGTGCTCCTAATAGCAAAACCTTTATTTTCATTAATATCCTCCTCTTACCTGGAATACCTCTTTAGTACAGATTCGCGAGATTCATTGACGGTGCTTTCATCATCCTGAGAGCGCAGGATAAGCTGTATTTTTCCGTCATTATCGTTTAAAAGTGCAATTTTAGCCGCTTGTACCGGAGTTACCTCTAAAGTAACACTGCCATACTGCAGTTCTTCGCCGGAAGTATTTCTGTCAGAATAAAACCTGTCCCCCAACGCAATAACCTTGATTTTTTGAAGGGCAATCACAGAAAAAAACTGACCTAAGTTTTCCCCTACAATCTGTGTATTAGCAGGATCTCCTCCCCCGTACACTTGAGACAAAATCATTCCTGCCGAAGCCGGTAATCCATTTATTACCCCGCCTTGGATTTGAGCGGTGAAAACCACATCTACATAATTTCCCACTTTCAAATTATTGGCTACACCTTGCTCTGTGTCTACCTCTACAGAAATTGCACGCTTACCTTTTTCCAAGTGTGTACCTAAGCCCAAAGCTGCATCATCCGCACTTGCTAACCGATTTGCGGTAAGAACTTCTCCGGAAAAAACCTCAGAAGTACAGATACTTCCCTCCACATCACTAACCGATGTATAGTAATCCACCAGACCTCTGCCTTCAGGCAAGTGTTGGATCGTGATCATATCGCTTGTCAGCTTAGTGTAGGGTGCAATATCCTGCGTCGCCACCACAACAGAAATTTCGCCTCTTTTGGCAACACCTCTATCTCCGTCCGACTCCGAGGAAATAAAATAATATCCACAGATAAACATAATGAGTGCAGAAAGCACCGCAATGATTTGAATTTTTTTCAATGCTTATACCTCCTCTTGCATGCTTATGATTTAAATGAACTTATCTATCATAAAAAGCCTTTCAACTTGAATTTTTCTGTACAGGCTGTACTAAGAAACATTTTATTTTGACCAAAACATATATAGCAATTTTTGAGTTATCAAGGGTGGCATCAAGATGGATTTCTGTAATATCCACCCTTGATTATATAAGTAGCAACCATGACCGGCACAGTATCATTTAAAATATCACCTAAACATATCACCTAAAGAGTAAAAATTTAGATCAGCATACTATTATTCTAATTGAGTTTCTATTTCTTGGAATTTAACTAGCAGATTGTTACCAATGCCCGCCAATACTGCGATAACTACAACACTGATCAATCCAACAATCAAACCGTATTCCACCATACCCTGTCCACTTTCTTCAGAAGCAAAGAAATTCCAGAATTCAACCATTTTTCTCACCTCCTTTAAATATAAAATGATTTATCTGTAAAAATACCGGTTTGGCTGATCACTTCCTTAAATGGGTTATGAAAAAGTACTTGTTTACATCACAGAATTCACTTCTGCAAATATATATTGATACAGTTCTATTACCTTATCGGCTACCCCGCCAAAAGATGCTACGGCCGCTACCACAATCAAGCCAATCACCAATGCATATTCAACCATGGATTGTCCGTCCTCTGACTGACGTAATATCTCCTTTATCATCAATCATCTCACCTCTACTTTAATCTTCAAAGTAATACATATGGTGCAAAAATTGCGATCAGAAAGCCTGCCATTATATGTCCACACATAGGGAAGGTGCTTTTAGACGTTAAAAGCCCCAGCTTAAGCCCTGCTACGCAGTATACACCTAAAGCAGCGGCCATACCTCCCAAGAAATAGAAAACGCCTGAATATCCAACCGTGATTGCAATGACTAAAGCGAGTTTTAAATCGCCTGCTCCAACACCAATATTTTTCGTGATAACTTTGGTAATAAAAGCTGCTCCTCCGAAAATTGCAATAATAAACGCTAATGCACCTATTGAACCTAACAGAGAATGAATACCGCCTGCAACAATACGATAGATTATACCCAATACCAGTAGAAAGAGCACCATTTCATTGGCTATGATTCTAATCTGAATGTCAATAACCGTAGCAGTTAGGGCAATCATAACAAAGATACATACTATGACGGCTTCTGCAAAAGGCATTTTCCAGGCAGCCAGCGCAAACAAGCTGACGCCTAGAATCATAAGTATCTGTTTGTACCACTTCAACATGTAAAACGAAGGGGGATTTTGATTCCGTTTTGCACATTTATATTGAATCATCTTCTCTGCAAGGTTTGGGACTGCATAGCCTGCAGCAACACCGCAACATAAAAATACACCTGTTTTTATAAATTCCATTTTTGTATCCTTTCAAGGATCATAACCCAGTGTTAAGTTTTAACATATCTTCACAGCTAAAAGCTGCTGACAGATCCGGATCAAATTACCCATTCTTGCTTTTGAGTGCTCATATTTTATAAAATATTAAAATATTAGCCTGAAATTACATAACAAGACCTTTTATGATTAAAATAAATGTGAGACAATTAAATAATTGGTACAAACTGGATTGTCGTGGTTTATTCAAAACTGCGACACATAGTAAAGAAAATTTGTGCCGGCAAAGTTTACACGCATTAAATGACGGCTTTGTTGACGGCGCAAATTCCAGAGGCTTCATGTGACAAATACATGGAATTCATTTTCTCGATAGCAATCTTTTTGTGTTCCATCATAGAATGCGCATAAATATTCAGCGTAATGATAACATTTGAATGACCTAGTATTTCACTCAGAGTTTTAATATCTATGCCAAGCTCTAATGCACGAGTTGCAAAGGTATGCCGAATGACATGAAACCTCCGTTCCTTTACATTTGCACTTTTTAGTATTTTTTTGTACAGTCTCTGAATGGTTCTTGGTTCTGTTGGCTTGTCCGAACAAGAAAAAATATAATTTGTCTCCGGCCTGTCATGGGATACAATATTTTGAATTAAACGGGTCATAAAAGCCGGTATGGGAATTTTCCTGCAAGAGCTTCTGCTTTTTGGCATACCTGTCATAATACTTGTCTTATAACCCTGTGAGTCATAATTATTAACACGTACAGCTGTGGCTGTAATTGACATAATCCCGGACTCCAAATCAATGTTCTCCCAGCGCAGTGCACAAAGTTCTCCAAGTCGTATGCCTGTATAAAAGCAAAGAAGAACACCATATGCACGGAAGTCATTGGAAGACAATATAACCTGTTCAATCTGCATCTGTTCTTTTTCTGTAAATACTTCTATAGGGCTGTTTTCACTTTTTGAAAACCGTAAATCATTAATTTCCGGCAATGATATTCCGTTTTCCTTCATCATTTCTTTCACAGCCAATTTGAATATACCTATCAGTTTTCTTCGGTAAGAGGAAGAAAGCTGTTGATTGTGTACTAAGGTTTGAATAAACTCATTAATCCGACGCTCCGAAAATCGATCTTCGCCTGACTGAAAAAAAGGAATCACATATTTACTGATACAGCAGTGATAACTGTCATAAGTGGACCGTCGAATGCGCCCTGAGATACTGTTCAACCAGTTTTGAAACAAAGTTGTCGCATTGGTTTTGGGAACAGTAATATCTTGTACAACCACCTCTTGGTTGGTTATGTTTTTCTTTTTTTCCCTCACTTCACGATAGCTCTTTCCATATAAATAGATGTACTTTCCATCCGGCTTTAGTATGCGACCTTCCCAACGCCCATCTTTACGCTTATAAATGTTTTCACCACGCTTGCTCATGTTTTCACCTCTTTTTAAATTTGACGCCATTTTTGACGGCGTTCATAATCATATTCAATAAATATTCAAGATTTTTCAAAATACTACACGCATAAAAAACAAAATTATTTATAAAATTACATTTTTATACATTTTTTAGCTTGCATTCCAATAAAATATGATATATAATTATCACAAGGCGATTTGAGTTGTGTTGTTTTGGTGTCGCAGTTTTGAATAAACTGCGACACTTTTAGTTTATATTCAGAAATTCAAATTTTTATTACGGCAAAATAATAGTCTGACATGATCAATATATTGGTAATAAAAAGTCGGGAATAATTATTCCCGACTTTTGTTCTTACAAAACTGTACAAACGGACCACAAAATATAGTCAATCATCCAATGTCGTTTGCCATAACTTCATAACCGCTTTACAAAACACATGGGAATATATGGTTCTATTTGAATTAATATAGGCCTATTGCAATATTATCCCATAGCTATAATTCGACAAACTTCCCTAATTTCCTTCTTTTTTCTATTTTTTTACAATAAAAGTTAATTATCTTAGTGCTTGTAGGATCTTTCAAAATAAAAAAACACACCGTTTTTAACGATGTGCCAAGTACAATCATTGGTCGGAATAAAATAGCCAACCGGAAATACTTTGATCTTTGCTGATCAAAGACCGGAGAGTTTCCAAAAATTTTACTATATATGTATTAATATTGATTACAATAGTCTAAAATTGGAAAGATTTCATTACCATTACCTTTTGTAATAGCTTTTCCATTAACTATAATTTTTACTCCTTTTAAATGACTATAATATTCTTTTACAGTTAAGGCAATGCTTTGAACGGCTCTTTCCAGCATTGTTTCATCATCCTTCAGCTGTAATATTTCATTTGATAAATGCACCTCAGCAATAGAATCTGTAATCTCAATACCCACAACCTTGGTATTGGCCGGTATTCTACTTTGAAGTCCACTTTCATCAGGTGGACCCATCATCATACTATCCAGAACATCTAATATATTGGCATCATTAACATCATCAATCACTTCAATGGTCTGGGTTACCGGTACAAACATAGGATTTAGCTCATGTGTGTTTTCATAATAAACCAATACTGTATCTGAAGCTGGCTTTTTACCTAAAAAGTTTATATTCTTTCTCATCAACACTTGACCGATAGGTGTTCCATACGGCAAATACTCGACAACTTTTCCTTCAATGAGAATCTGCACTTCTTCTACAGTTGGAAATTCCGTAAGTGTGTAAATAACAGATTTAACAAGTGTCTCTTCGGCCTCTTTGCTTCCTGTGCTTGTAAAATGTTGTGAAAAATCTACTTTACATAATCCATCTCTTATGGTCATCCCTCTAATTTCTGTATTGGATGGAATAACCGGATACAACCCTATTTTCACCATATCTTCACGATTAATATTGGTATCAACCATCGTCTTGAGCGCTTCTTTTGCTATTCCTCTTCCTTCTGTCCATGGTATTTTTCTCATTACCGGAATTAATAGTTCATTCTCATCTTTATAGTATAAAATAGTGTCTCTGAGTTCTGAGTTGCTGACTGGTTGCCCTGAAGTATCTATGACATCTATAGAGGCTTTTTCATTATTATCATCGCCTATCCAACTCTTTAACATTGTAAGAGGATTGCTGCATGCAGTAAGTAATAACATCATCATTAAAACCAAAGCCACTTTTTTCAATATGTTTCTTTTCACTGGCTCACCTCCACTTATTTTAGGTGTGATATGCCCGTACCACTACCATCTATTACTAATGTATATTATTCAAATAGGCCAACTATGCCCAATAGGATTAAGATAATTCATAATGAATCATTAATAATGAATAATCAAGGAAAATTTTGTTTCACAAAATTGATGCTCAAAAAACTAAAGAAGGTTTTGCATTGCAAAACCTTCCTTAATTATTACTATTCATTGTTCATTAATTTAATATATGACTATCTACATATTCTTTGATCCCATTGAACAAAGCTTGAGCACATTTTTGTCGATAGTAATCTTGAGTCAGTAAGCTTAATTCATATGGATTCGACATAAAACCCAGTTCTGCCAGTGCAGAAGCCATGTTGGTTTCTCTGGTAACGATATATTTAGGCTTATTCATAAGCCTCATATCCTTAGCCCCTAATCCGCTTACCATATTTCTTTGTATGGTTTTTGCGAATGTGGTTTTTGCCGGCATTTTACTTCCATCATAGAGTGTTAATACACCCTGAGCAGAAGGATTAGATGATACCGCATTGTGGTGAATACTTAAGAATAAATCTGCATCTAACGCATTGGCTAAATCCGCACGTTCATAAAGACCAATATATACATCCGTACTCCTCGTAAGCGCAACTTTGAATCCGGATTCCTCTAATAAATCTCGAAGTTTTAAAGAAGTATCTAAGTTTAAGGTTTTCTCGTGTACACCATTATAACTGGCTCCCGGATCTTTGCCGCCGTGGCCGGGATCAATAACCACTACAATATTTCCATATAATGAAGTATCAATAGTACTTCCGGCACCTGCAAACTCTACTATTACTTCACTGGATGTCGTATTGCCTTTAGTAATTATCGCTGTGGTTTCCGTATCATATTTTATAGTTAATATATAATATCCTCTTTCTGATTCGCCATCAATTTTGACATATTTGATGATACCGTCATACATATCCAGTTTGATATCATCCAATAAATCGATTTTATCTTTCTCAACTTTTATAGTCATAATATTGTTGACATCATCTTGCGTCACTACGGATGTCGACGTTCCATCAAATTCTAACTTTAGTATAGAATTACTAACGCCAAAATACTCGTAATTAAACTGATTCATAGGATCATTGGTCATATATACAACCACATTGTCATTAATGCCTTCAACAAACATGTTATTGCTCAGATTTTTTCCGGGCTGTAAATCAAAAACTGCTCTGACAACCTTGTCGTATCCTTCATAATCAGAATCATATTGAGAATATCTTACTTGCTGGACAACATCGCTATCTACATATATTGGTGTTTCATCCAGATATCCTGTAAGCTGCGCATCCAGAATATCGACTACCACTCTGTCTCCTAGATCCATTACATTATAAACAGGTGTTTCTGCTGTCTTAATGACAACGGCATGCGCATTTTCTTCATATACGATATCTGAGATATCGTTTGTGAAAGTAACATATATGGTATCGGCAAAATCATCAAAGTAGGTATCATACTTACTTTCCATTTCCAAGTCGATGGTTACTCTCACCATCTCTCTGGGGGATGTCTCAAATAAGGACGCTCTATAACCCATAATGCCATTTTTATTAACATCTTCATTATAAAAATTACTTGAGCCCAAATCTGTATTAGGTATGTCAATGACCAATCGGTCCGTTGTACCCAGCTTTACAGCGGGTAGATACATAGGGTTATAATTCACATCTCCATTGGTTTTGATTGCAATGGCTGGCAAACCATTATAAGTCGTATACTCTATATCTTTTACACTTCTATGGGGTAGGTCAATAACAGCAGTGTAAGTATCGCCAAACCATTCAACGTCCATGCCCAGCTGTTCCGACACAAATCTTAATGGCACAACTGTCCGTGCGCTGCCCTCATATGTAACCAATTTTGCAGGAACACCATCAGGAAGCATTGTCATTTCACCGTCTACTTCAGCATAAGAGCTATCTATGGTTAAAATGATTTCTTTACCGTCTTTATATATAGTTGCTTGTCTCTTTTCTTGATTCCATTTAATATCTGCTTCTAAAGTTTCAGCTATAAAATAAATGGGTACTAGAGTTCTTCCATCCAAAATAAATGCGGGAACATCCGTTGTCAGTATATCTTCTTTACCATACATTAAATTAACAACAGGTACTGATTCAGTATCATAATCTTCTTTAGCAGTATCAAAAACTTCAACAGGAATTGTTTCTGCTCTTTGTATGTCATTGTTAGAATAAGCAATACCCGAAAATGCTGTAACAAAAACAAGTATCAAAATAACGCCAATATGTAAGTGCCTTTTCATTAAATTCCTCCTACTGTCTTTTAAAGTAAAATTTGAGCTTTGCATAAATCTATCTTTCAATTTTGAAAAAAGTCTTATATGCAGATTTTAATAAAACTTTCTTCCTATAAATATAAAATACCACTCATTTCGCCTTTATTCAATCAATTTTGATAAATGTTATCGAATTGTAACTTTATTTTTATATTTGGAAAAAGAAGGGACTTTTTCCATTAAGAAAAAGTCCCTTAAAACCCCTATGATTCATTGAACTGATTAACAGTATTTTGGAATTTATGGTGAATAATCTGGGTTTAATACCTATTGTTGTAAATCTATTTCAAACTTCCAAGGTCCTCTTATAACCGTAGTGAACCCATCGATATGAAGCGGCAGCACGTCTAAATTTTCATAATTTAATTGAACATAAATTTTATCGATTTCTCCTAATATTAAGTTCTCATCTCCAACATACTCTGTGCTATAGCCATTGTACTCTTCTTTATTAAAAAAACCGCTTAGATCAGGGATAAAACTCACTTCGTATAAAGACTCACCGGCCTCTTCATCATAGTATACCTCTAAATCAATCACCGCTTCATCAGCTCTTGTACGCTCAACACCTTGAATCGTAATCCAAAAATCACCTGCTTCTATGTCAAAACTATCGTATTCGGTTTTCTCTCCAACCTCAGGCAATTTGATATCTACCGTTGTATCTGTAAAATAATTCATTTTTAGATAAGGAATTTCTAAAGTTAATAAAGCCCCTTCCGTATCACTTATATCAAAATAAAATTCACTAAGAGGCGGCGAATAAGAGCTCAAACCGGACCCTTTTAACAAGTTTCCTGCTTCATCCTTCAAGGTTATCTTATCATTGAGTATTCCCTTGAAGCGATAATCCTTTTGTTCATAATCCGGTGGTAAAGCATACGCCTCTATCCGCTGCCCTTCTTTTTCAGGACTGAATAAGTGAATGGTCAAATCTTTATCTATCACATCTTTGATGGCAGTAATTTTTATATCATTGACGATACATGTAGCACCCAATTCTTCTTGATCTGTAACTTTATCTGCTTCAACCAAAGATACGGGTATTTCAATGTCACCTAAGTAAATGATTAACACTTCTCCAGCTTTAATATTGAAATCTACCGTATCCTCGGTGGCGTAATCACCACTCCAATTACTTGAGCCACTCCCTATCCCATACTGCGGAAAATCCACCACTTTTTCATTTGGCAGTTTTGCAGATACATCGTAAGGAATTCTTCCTGTCCCTCTTGCAGAAACTGAAATATTATTCTTGACATTATCGACTGCAACTGATATCAGCTGGATATTCCCATTTATTATGGGCTGCTCCAATACCAATAAACTCTCTTCTTCATTTGTTTCAACCATGCGATTCACACCGGGAATATATTGAAACAGCTTTTGTATTTGTGCTGAAACATCAGTAAAAGCAAAAGTCGCTACAACTGCAGTCAGGAGTATGACAGCAGCTGCCTTATTAATATGAGGTTTCTTCTTAGTTTCTCGAATATTTAATTTATCAAAAGTTTGATCTTTTATCTTATTCATGTTAATGGTTTCATCTTCTTTATATATATCACATTCCAATACATCTAAATTGATATCATCGTCATATAAAAGTTTAGAAAGGTCATCCATTTGGTTGAACATTTCTTTATCATTTTGACTTTGATTATTATTCATCATACCATTTACTCCTTTCTCATTAAATAAGCCTCATCTTCAAGCATTTCCCTCAAATATTTTCTGGCTCTATACAGACGGTTTTCAACGGCCTGCCTGCTCAAATCATATTCTTTGGCTAACGTTTCTATGGAATAGTAATAAAAATATCGTTGAATAAATAGTTCTCTATCTTGCGCATTATATTCTTTTAGTGCTTGTATCATCTGATCGTATTTTTCCTTAGACAATACTTTGCTTTCTGTATTATCTTTCGCTTTTAAATAAACAACTTGGTTGTCGTTTAGAACCTCCGACTGCTTCTTTAATAATCTTCTTCTATAATCTAATGCCTTATATTTTCCAATCATCATAATCCAAGTTTTTAAATTTCCTTTTTCCGTATGATACCCCTCAATCCTATCCCATACCTCTACAAAGATATCACTGACACATTCTTCAACATCCTGCAGCCTGCCTGTGCCTTCCAGTATCTTTTTAACGATATATGCTACAGTAGGTCCATACAAATCCATACATACCTCTAAGGACTCAGGCCTTTTATTCTTTAAATTATTAATGAGTTCACGCTCCTGCATAATAGCCTCCTTTCTAGCTATTGATTGTTTCATTTATACATACGTCTTTAAAAATAAATATCTCTCAAAAAAATAAAAAAAATGATATGGAACGGCACAAAGACCGTTCCCCATAATTTTTAATGTGTATTGATAACTATTGGTTGATGCTAAAACTAATCTTCCCTTCAACAAAATCTGTAACCCCTGTCCTTTTAAGTTTTATTCTACCATCAAAATCATCTTTAAATTCATCTTTGTCTATTATATAGCCTATGGAATAAATCAATTCATTGTCATTTGTCCGTGAAGATTGGGCATGACTGTGGTATTGGTTCCCTTCTAAATCTTCAAATGAACTGGAAAATATTTGAGCTGTTGTTGTTTCTTCATCATATCGCTTTACATCAAATCTTAAAGAATACCGGTTTGATTTCACACTTGTTTTTATGCCGTCAAAAGTAACATACTCACCAAGATCACTCAATACTTTCTCCTTAAACAAATCCACTTCTACCCATTGATATTTTTTGTCAATCCCTCTAAGCCCATCAAACTCCAGGTAGAGTTTTTTTGGCTTTTTAAAATAGCTGCTGTTTAAATAATACACCCTGTGGTCGCCATCACCCATAGCCGTAACACCATTATTAATAGATGCATACACTTCTCCTTTATCGTCTAGCAATCTCAAACCTTTGAGTTCAGATATGAACATACTATTATTAGGATCATAAGATACGTCTACCAAGGCTCTCGTAGGAAAAATAGTCACTGAATTTATAACAACCTTTTGATTTTGAACACTGACAGTCTTATTAATCTCATGGATTTCTTTCATACTTTCAATTCTTTCTTTATCAATTGGTATTTCAATGTTCCAAGTCGACTCTAACATTTGAGTCTTTTCTCTAGCCGTTTCATAATCATCTCCTACATGCATATCTTTCAGTGGTTCAAGTTCTTTATCATCCAATACTTCAAATTTCACTTTCATGACAATTTTACTGGGCAGCTCAGTTTCATTACCTAATGTAACATCAATCATACCTAATGCCTCTTCATTTTTATCCTCTTTACCAACATCATCCGAGCAAGTGTATGCAGCACCTAAAGAATTGCCATTTTCATCTAACAATTTTTCTACCATAAACCTTAGCCTCTTATATTCCGAATTGTTTTTTACATTATAAAATATAAAAATACTGCTTTCATCGGCAATGATGTGATTGACCATAAATCGGATATCTTCATGCTCATCATATTTCCCAACGGGCTGCACATATTCGTTCTCTACAGCATATTGCAGGCTTTTATCATAATTTATCAATTCAACAATCTTGTCTAAAAAAGGAATCTCACTAACAGCTTCTGCAAAAGTTGGACTTAGTCTAATGCTTACAAATAACATTAAAACAAAGCAAGCAGCTACTTTCAAAATATTTTTAAGGGTATTGGATTTTTTCTTTTTCTTAATACCTGTTTGAATATATGAATCAATATGGTTTGGAATCGCAATATTATTTTGATAATCGTTTTTTGCATCTTGAAGCTTTTTTTCAATATCCACTTTTTTGCCCACCTTCCAATAAAGATTTTAATTCTCCTAAAGCTCTGTGTATTTTTGTCTTTACCGTTCCTTCAGGAATGTCTTTTATATATGCAATCTCTTTTATTTTTAAGTCTTCAAAGTATCTTAGAATGATGACTTCTTGATAATCGTTTTTTAAATCATAGATAGCAGGAATAAGATCCATCAACGCCAATGAATCATAAATATCACCATCGTGCACTTGACTTATATAATGCTCTTCCATAGCAATATATTTACGACTTCTTTTGATTTCATCGTTACAATAGTTAATGAGTATTCGAATAAGCCATGTCTTAAAATACTCAGGCTTCCTTAGCTTTTTTATATTTTTATAGGCACGAAAAGTCGTTTCCTGCAACGCCTCCAGAGCATCTGTTTCGCTTTTTAGATACGAGTACGCAATTCTATATAATTGCTCCTTACACGTATCCATCAGCTCTGCAAAAGCATCATCATTTCCCTTTTTTGCTTCTTTAATCAAGATATTAATATCCAAAGTATTAGTCCCTTTCTGTTGTCTTTCGATTATTAGACTGTTTGATACGGAAATGGTTTCAAAATAAATCAATTTTATTAAAAATCCCTACAATCATAGAAAATACTCGGCAATTGAATACAGGTGTATAAATATTTGTTTTATTGTATCAATTTGGTTAGAAAATTTAGATGACAGATAAGCTATAAAAGTCGTGCACATACAGGACGTATGTGAGCAAACTTAAGCCATGGACGGCGATTGTTTGCGGTTAGGCTTTTATAGCTTATCTGCTATCAAATTTTCTCCAAATTAATACGAAAACAAATATTGATGCACCTGCATTCAATTTATGTACAATCTAAAAAAGCCTTTGACAGGCTTTTTTATTCTTATTTATTTTAATATGTGCTTACGCATATGTCTTATAGCTGTTTTTTCGAGACGTGAAACTTGAGCTTGAGAAATTCCGATTTCGTCTGCCACCTCCATTTGTGTGCGACCTTCAAAAAATCTCATAGTCAAAATATGCTTTTCCCGATTGTTTAATTTTTTTAATGCTTCTGCCAAATCGATGTTATCCATCCATTTCTCATCGCTGTTTTTTTCGTCGCTGACTTGATCCATAACATATATGGCATCTCCATTATCATGATACACAGGTTCGAATAATGATATAGGGTCTTGAATAGCATCTAATGCAAAAACGACTTCTTCTCTATCCATCTGAAGTTCCTTTGATATTTCCGATATCGTCGGCTCTTTAGAATTACTTCTTATGAGCCTTTCTCTAATTTGTAGTGCCTTATACGCTGTATCTCTTAGAGATCTACTCACTCTAATAGAATTGTTATCTCTAAGATATCGTCGTATTTCACCAATTATCATAGGTACGGCATATGTAGAGAATTTTACATTATGCCTTGTATCAAAGTTATCTAATGCTTTAATCAATCCAATACATCCAACCTGAAAAAGGTCATCCAAGTTTTCACCTCGATTGTTAAATCGTTGGATCACACTCAGCACTAATCTTAAATTACCTCGTATAAATTCTTCTCTGGTTTTCTCATCACCCTCCTTTATACAATCAATCATTTTCTTCATTTCTGAATCCTTAAAGACAGGCAGCTTTGATGTATTAACGCCGCAGATTTCAACTTTATTGATATGCATTGCTTGTCCTCCAGTCGTATTTACTGCCCCCCTAATTTTTGTTTTGTATAATTATAATTATTACCTTAGATAAATCATTTATACCAATGATACTTTAGTAAGTCATTTTTTTTATTTCTTTTTTTAATCGATTGATTATCTTTTTCTCTAACCGAGAAATATAGGACTGAGAGATCCCTAATAAATCTGCAACTTCTTTCTGTGTCATTTCTTTTTCACCTGCTAACCCAAAGCGCAGCTCCATAATTTTCTTTTCTCTGGAAGATAATTTTTTCAATGCATATTTTAATAATTCTTTATTGACTTCTTCTTCTAAATTGTTATAAACAACATCTTCTTCGGTTCCTAAAATATCTGATAACAACAGTTCATTCCCATCCCAATCAATATTTAAGGGTTCGTCAAAAGATATTTCAATTTTATTTTTGCTGTTTCTTCTTAAATACATTAATATTTCATTCTCGATACATCTTGAAGCATAAGTTGCCAATTTAATATTTTTTTGAGGATTAAAGGTATTAACTGCTTTGATTAGACCTATGGTTCCTATGGAAATTAAATCCTCTACGTTAATCCCTGCATTTTCGAATTTTTTAGCAATATATACGACTAATCTTAAGTTTCTTTCAATGAGAACCGCTTTAGCTCTTCCACTGTCATTTAAGAGTTTATTGACAAAGACCTTTTCTTCATCTTGAGTAAGAGGAGGCGGTAATATGTCGCTTCCACCAATATAGAATATCTTTTCTTTCCACAAAAACTGAAAACTTACAACCAGGTTTCTTACAGTTAACACAACAGCCTTCTCAATTTGAATCTTATTAAATCTCATACACAAGCTTCCTCCTTAAATATATCAGGGTGTAATAGCGCTGAATATTCATCATCACTTTGAATTTTAATTTTTCCGTTGTATATTCCTATGATGATATTCTTAACTTGGTAACTTTGTTCTTCCTTTTCTATGTAAATTACATCAGGTTTAACACCTATTAGCATCCCTGTTTCGGCTCCTAAAGAAGAGTAAGGTATGAAGCGAATCCTTCGTCCCCATCCAAGTTCATATATTTTATCCGGGATTGTACTTATATTTTCGTGATTTTTCAGTATGTCCTTAAACACCTCAGGCAAAAAGTCTTCTAGAGCAGAAAATTCCACGACAATTACCGGTGTATGGGAAATAGGATCTAATAAAAAATTTGCTGTGTCTATAAGTCCTGTTATACAAGTTGTTTTTTTATCAATTTCTATAGTGATCTTAGCTTTTAGTGTTTTTTTCAATATTTTTTCCTTAAACAAACAAGACATATATTTTAAAATATAATAGCTCGCAATTACTAAAAAAATGAGTTTAAAGTATGATAATTGATTGATATAAAAAATATTATTTTTTATCAAACCACTCATACTGGTAAAATATATCGCTCCCAAAACCATGCCTCCAATAGCAAAGCTAACGGCATAAAAGGATACCATCAATTTAATAAATCCTTTTAAATGTATAGGATAAAAAGAAATTAAAACAATTAAAATAGATGCTGCCATTTTAAAAATAGTAGAATAAAGAAAGTGAATGGACGGTATAAAAAAAACAAACGCATACAATGCTCCACTGGCCGCACCTAAAATCAGCCTCTTTTTCTTTTTTGTAACATTACATATTTTCGAGACTATAAGTAGGATAATATAATTAATAAATAGGTTTTCTAAAAATAATAACTCTGCATATATTTCAATCATGAATAATCCCTCTATTGTCTTTAGTGAACACAGTTCCCCGCGTAGGTGACATCTCGTATAGGAATACAGCCTAGATCATGTACTTTTTCCAGTGAGGCGTCGTTACATTCGTCACAGGTACCTAAGGGTACCTGCTCCTCACGATGCCTAGCCTCACAGAAAAAATTACACGATTTAGGTGCAGGGCAGTTTTAAAAGAGGTGATTTTTTCATAGGCAAGGCAGAATCCTTTGTAATACTTTTGATATTATAATGGATTCTAACGTAGTATATGGGAAAATCAACCTTTTAAAACCTGTATTCCTATACGAGATGTCACCTATATATAAGAATATTCAACAAGCCGTTTCAATATGCAATTATATATCATCCTTTTTCATTATTTTGTCATTATAAGAAGTCGAACGAAAAATAAGAAATGTTTTCAATTAAGTGTTCTTTTATGGGAATATACTGAATAGAATATTTATTTAACTCATAAAAAAAAGAACTTCTTTAAAAGTTCTTCTTTATCAGGTGTTGTTTATGCTTGTAATTTGTTTTTTGCAACGTCTACTAACTGACTAAAACCTTTGGCATCATTTATAGCTAAGTCTGCAAGCATTTTACGATTAATTTCTACTCCAGCAAGCTTAAGACCATTCATTAATTTGCTGTAAGATATGCCGTTTACTCTTGCAGCTGCATTGATTCTAGCAATCCACAATCTTCTATATTCTCTCTTTTTAAGCTTTCTTCCTACAAATGCAGAACGCAGTGATCTCATTACTGCAGGATTAGCCGCTTTAAAAGTTTTACTTTTAGAACCATAAAAACCTTTGGCCAGTTTTAAAATTTTCTTATGCTTTTTCTTGGCATTCATTGCCTTTTTTACTCTTGCCATCTATTTCTCCTCCTTCAGCAGTAATCCTATATTCCTAAAGCTCTTTTTATTCTTTTAATATCTGCAGATGATACGCAACCTACTTTTCTAAGATTTCTCTTTCTCTTCTGTGATTTTTTTGTAAGTATATGACTTTTAAATGCTTTTGCTCTTTTTAATTTACCACTTTTTCTAGACTTAATTCTTTTTGCAGCCCCTCTATGAGTTTTCATCTTAGGCATAATAAGTCCTCCTCTCATAACAACATGTTTTAGTTTTTAGGCGCCAAAATCATAATCATATTTCTACCCTCAAGTACTGGTTTCTTTTCCACCATGCCTAGTTCTTGAACAATATCAGAAAATTTTTGCATAAGACCATACCCAGATTTAACATAGCCCATTTCTCGGCCTCTAAACCTAAGTGTCACCTTAACCTTATCCCCATTTTTTAAAAACTTATTAGCATTATTGGCTTTAACATTTAAATCATGATCTTCGATCATTGGACTTAAACGAATCTCTTTAACACTGATGGTTTTTTGTTTCTTTTTTGCTTCTTTTTCTTTCTTTTGTAATTCATACTTGTATTTTCCGTAATCAAGAATTTTACATACTGGTGGATTAGCATTTGGAGCAATCTTCACCAAATCAAGCTTTTTCTCATTAGCCATTTTTTGTGCATCTCTTGCACTAACAATGCCTAACTGTGATCCATCGTTATCTATTAACCTGATTTCTTTATCACGAATTTCTTCGTTGATTTGAAGTTCTTTATTAATCTTTAAGCACCTCCTATAATTTTAGAAAAAACGAATAAAAAAAAGCGGGAACTAATCCGCTTCGTTATAAATCAAAAGATTTAGATTTAGAATTTTATTTACCTTACTAGCTTTTTGCCGCAAGGTGAGAAGCGGATAAATACTTCTTCTTTATACCTATAATA
>JANQMT010000148.1:0-19894 GCA_028279945.1 Clostridia bacterium | reverse complement strand
ATAATCCACATCGCCGCACATTTTATCATTAAAATAGTTAATCCCTACATCAATAACAATGTTATCTTTTGAAAAATACTCCGGCGTAAAGAAATTCGGCCGTCCTATACCCGTAATAACGATATTTGCTTTCTTAGTAATGTTTGAAATATTGACTGTTTTTGAATGGCAAATCGTCACTGTAGCATTTTCTTTAATCAGCATCATAGAAAGTGGCTTTCCTAATACCATACTTCTATTTACAATCGCAATATTGGAACCTTTCATAGGAATATCGTAATACTTTAAAATTTCTACCACAGCCTCCGGCGTACACGGATAGTGACCATCTTCTTCACCTTCAAATACTTTTCGAAGATTTTCAGGATGCATACAATCAATATCTTTTTCCGGCCGAATTAATTCTTGAACCACTTTAATATCTAATTGTTCCGGTAGAGGTCTAAACAATAAAATGCCATGAATATTTTTGTTTTCATCAATATTTTTCACTTCTTCTGCAAAATCATTCATAGAAATATTCTCATTCATTTCAAAAACATGTGCTTTTATCCCTAATTGTTCGCAATTTTTAATAACTCTTCTTTCGTATGCTAGATCATCCTCTCTATTGCCTACTCGAATAATACCTATTGTTGGAAAAATATTTTTTTTATTATAAGATTCTACTTTCTCTTTTATTTGTTCCTTTAAAGCCTCTACTACCGGCTTCCCCTTTAGTACTCTTTTCATTTGTATCCTCTTTCTTTTACTAAGTCAGTAGCTTTTATTTTGTTGATTTAATTTTTCTTCTACTCGTTTATAGATGCTGTCTGCTTTTGGGATGTAGTCATTTGTAAGCTCTTCAATTTCCGATAATACACAATCTCTTAGAATACTATCCATCATTATACCTGTATTAATTAAAATATTCAGCTTTGCCCCTTGCAAGGCTGCCTTACAAAACAAAACACCTACGCCAACATCACTAATTGCAATTTTAGACCCTTTGTGCTCCAGTTCATCATGAAGCTCAATGGCTTCTGCACAACACCTAGCAATTTCCAATGGCACAATTACGGCTTCAACCAATGCTTCCTGCAGGCATTGTTCCTTTAATGCTTTTTCTTCCTCAGTGCTTGAAGGCATACCATAAGCTTTTGAAAGTGGTAAAAAAACTTTCATATCTTCATCTACAAGTTTATTGAGTTTATTTATCAAATCTTGAGCTTTTAAAATGATCCTTTGGATGTCATCCTGAACATCTGCATACTTTTTCTTACCTAACGTTAAATGACAAACCATGCTTCCAAGAGCTGTTCCTAAACTGCCAACGTACGCACAAGAACTTCCTCCCCCGGGAACAGGCGCTTTAGAAGCAAGCTCTTCTATAAAGGTATAACCCGTTTTATCTAACATCATCTTACCTCCTGAGATTTTGAAACTCCAGGGAGCACGTGGAGCCCCCCTGCATATTTTACATTATTAAAATAATCCGCTGATTTTACCTGAATTATCTACATCAATTAATTCGGCTGAAGGTTTTTTAGGTAATCCCGGCATGGTCATAATATTACCGGTCAAAGCCACAATGAAACCTGCTCCTGCAGAAACTTTTACATTTCTAATGGAAATCGTAAAACCTTCCGGGCGGCCTAGTTTATTAGCATCATCTGACAATGAATATTGGGTTTTGGCCATGCATATAGGAAGATTTCCAAACCCTAGGCTTTCCAGCTCATCTATTTCCTTTAAGGCACTGCCGGCAAAATCAACACCATCCGCACCATATATTTTTTGTGCAATAGCTATAATTTTTTCCTTTATTGATAAATCAGATTCATATGTAAATTGGAACCTGCTCTCTTCTTCAATTAATTGCTTCACTTTCTTTGCAAGCTGCTGCCCTCCTAAGCTGCCTTTAGCCCATACTTCAGATAATACAGCATTGACGCCTAAAGTGTTACACTTATCTTCAATAAATTTTAATTCTTTTTCTGTATCTGTAGGAAAACGGTTGATGGCAACGACTGCTGGTAATCCAAAGTTTTGAGTAATGTTTTCTACATGCTTTAATAGATTGGGAATACCTTTTTCTAAAGCTTCAATATTTTCTTCTCCCAGTTTCACTTTTGCAGCACCTCCATGGTGCTTTAAAGCTCTAACCGTTGCTACAATAACTACCGCATCCGGTCTGAGTCCACTTAATCTGCATTTAATATCTATAAATTTTTCTGCACCCAAATCTGCGCCAAAGCCTGCCTCTGTTACAACATAATCCCCAATTTTTAAAGCCATTTTCGTAGCCATAACACTATTACACCCATGAGCAATATTGGCAAAAGGTCCTCCATGTATAAAAGTTGGCGTATGTTCTGAAGTCTGAACCAAGTTAGGCTTTAAAGCATCCTTAAGCAATGCCGCAGCAGCACCTTGAGCATTTAAATTACCAACCGAAACTGGTTGACCATCATGGTTATAAGCAACAACTATTTTTGAAAGTCTATCTTTTAAGTCATCTAAGTCTTCTGATAAACACAATACTGCCATAATTTCTGAAGCAACCGTAATATCAAAGCCATCTTCTCTTGGTGTACCATTTGCTTTTCCACCAAGACCATTCACCATAAACCTTAACTGTCTATCATTCATGTCTACGGCTCTTTTCCATGTAATCTTTCTCACATCAATATTAAGCTCATTTCCTTGGTGTATATGATTATCAAGCATTGCAGCAATTAAATTATTCGCTGCACCTATCGCATGAAGATCACCTGTGAAATGTAAATTAATATCTTCCATAGGAACAACTTGAGCATAACCACCCCCGGCAGCTCCCCCTTTAACTCCAAAAACCGGTCCTAAAGAAGGCTCTCTTAATGCAATCACCGTATTATTGCCTAAAGAGCTTAAAGCGTCTCCTAATCCTACTGTTGTAGTTGTTTTACCTTCTCCGGCAGGTGTTGGGTTAATAGCCGTAACCAATATTAACTTTCCATTCTTTTGATCTGACATTTCTTTCAATAAATTATAATCAATTTTTGCTTTATATTTTCCATAGTTTTCTATGTATTTTTCCTCTATTCCAAGATGATCCGCAATGTCGTTAATGATTTTTTTATCAGCCATTTGAGCAATTTCTATATCACTTTTTACAACCATTTCCAAGCACTCCTTTTCTTAATTATGAAGATTATAACATTTTTTATGTAGGGTATCTATGCTTCTTTTTTTAATTGTTTGAACGAATATATTTTATTAACTAAAGGAGATGTTCTTTCAATTTGTATAGGTCATTAAGATACACTTCTTTTAGACTTCGGTTATAGATAATAGATGCTGGGTGATATAATGGGAATAACACAAATCCTTTTTGCGTTTTTATAAGACTTCCATGTACTTCACCAATAGTTATTTTTTTGTCATCACTTAATGCTTTCAATGCATGATTGCCTAAAGTAACAACTAAATTGGGTTGTATAATTTGAATTTCTTCAAAAAGAATGGGAATATATTTTTCAATTTCTTTTCTATTGGGTGGTCTATTGGATTTTCTCCCTGTTTTTTCACTTACTTTAAAGGGTCTTATCTTAACCGTATTGGTGATATATAAATCTTCTCTCTTAATCTCTAATATTTTTATAAACTCTTCCAAATTTCTTCCTGCCTGACCGACAAAAGGTTTTTTCAGTTCAATTTCTTTAGCACCGGGTGCTTCTCCAACCAGCACGATTTTTGCTTGATCATCTCCATCTCCAAAAACCATGTCTTCTTGACTTAAAGCTTGGCACTTACTTTTTAATGCCATTAACAATTGTTTTTTCATTTGCTTTTTATCACCTTTCTATTTTTTGGCGTATTACACTTTTATCAGACATTTAGCTGTGCATTCTTATAATCACAGTAAATATATAATTTGGGTTGTTGAACGAATACATATTATTAACTTAAAGAGATGTTTGGTATATTATATAGCTATTGTATTTAAACGCTCTATATTTTTGCAACTATTTTTTATTTATGATATGATAAATGTGCTATTTTTAACGAAGTTTGGCTTAATGAAACCTACATCAAAAGACAAGATTGGAGTGTTTATTATGATAAAAACAATAGGTTATGGTATATTCTTTTATTTATACTTATTTAGAATAATCCCACATTATTTTAAAATTAAAAAATTAGAGCTTCAAGGAGATAAAGAAAAACATATTGAAGCCATTAGAAATATAACTTTTAAATGGGGAAACGTATTGCTCAAAATGGCAAAGGTCAAATTGAATATTAAAGGACTAGAAAATATTCCATCAGGTCCGGTTCTATTTGTTAGCAATCACCAAAGTTATTTTGATATTCCTATATATTTCGCAGTATTAGATAAGCAATTCGGCTTTATTGCCAAGTCGGACCTTAGTAAAATACCACTTTTTAATAAATGGATAAAGATCATTAAAAGCGTATATATTGACCGGGGTGATGCCAGGCAGTCTCTTAAAGCCATTCAAGAAGGTATTGACCTATTAAAAACAGGATATTCATTGGTCATTTTTCCAGAAGGAACAAGAAGTAAAAGCTCTAAAATATCTGAGTTTAAAAAAGGCAGTCTAAGACTTGCAACAAAATCAAAAGTACCTGTTGTTCCAATAACCCTTAATGGCTCTTATAAAATACTTGAGGAAAATAATAGAATACAATCAGCAGCTGTAGATTTTATTATTCATAAACCCATTGAAACTAAAGATTTATCCAAAGAAGAAGCCAATAGCCTGTCAGAAACCGTATATAATATTATTTCAGAAACTTTGAATGATTTATTAAAAGAAAAACAATAATTTATTATGAGGCTATGGAAAAGTATTTTTTATATAAGCTGATTCAATATAATGACTTATATTCGTATAAATAAAAAGTGGTCTGCAACAGAAGAACCACTTTTTTTATTTTACTTTATTCAAAAATAATACTTCCTAAGCCTATAAGCATTAATCCTGCCCCAAAAATAACAATTAAATGTCCATTATCTATAGGCACCAATGGACCTGCTAGTCCATATAAAAGTATCCCTATCATTATCAATATCGATTTCCAAGTCTTTATTATTTTAGATCGATATAATGCTATAGAAATAATCGTTATACCTATTACAAGTAAAAGCGGCCCTATTATTAGGAAGGGCAGTGAAAAACCTAATGACTGAGTAATTTGATCGTATAAGTTAACCATGATTTCCTGATTTGGATTTATGCCAATTTGCCAAACCATTAAGTCAAAAGCTGTATAACCGGATACGCCAATGACGCCTATAATAGAAAAAATATAGCCCATATGACCGATGGATATATTTCTATTATCTATATAGTGCATCAAGTTCAATAATACAAAGGGCAAAAAAACAATTGCAATTAAGGCAAATATATGTGCAAAATACCACACTGTATAATTATTGGCGACAGCCATTAATTCCTTTACTGTATCCGTTTCACTTCTTGGATGAAAAATTTCAGACAAAAAGAAAAATAAAGGTGCCATGATTAATGAAACTTTTCCAATACTCTTATTTTTTTTAATAAATGAAATATTATTTTCATAAGCTTTTTCTTGCATTTTAAATACTCCCTTTCAAATTAATTTCTTTTTTTGTCAGCATAGAAGATAAAAAAGCCATGCTTCCCTTTTCTATACCTAAGGTTTTTTCTATTATCTCTTCCGTTGCTTTGACTTTTCTAGTATATTCATCCTTATTCCAAGAAAAAATGCCTAAATCACAAAGAAAATGAAATCCTGCTACTAAAAATTCAGATGCTTCAAGAGGGTATTCTACTCTAAATATACTTTCCTCTATCCCTTGTAAAACAACCTGATTAATAACAGGTGCATATTTATTAACCATTTTTACTAATATCCTTTGATGCATATCCACGTTCTTGATATTATGCAAATGGTTGTCAGGTTGATTGTATTGAATATCATGTTCAAATTCCGTAATAAACATAAGTTTTAGTTTCACAAGTGCATTATGATTATTATCTTCTATTATGGATTGTACCTTTGATATTTTACTATCTATGTATCTGTCTACCAGCTCGTCCAATATTTCATCTTTTGATTCAAAATAGTAATAAAAACCTCCTTTTGCCATTCCCACATTTCTCATAATTTCGTTGATGGATGTTTGTGCAAATCCTTTTGTATTAAAGAGTTGTTGTGATATTTTTAATATCTCTTTTCTAGGTTCTTTTATTTTCTTATTTTGCTTTTTCAAACCCATCCTCCTTCTGACCAACGGTCAAATTGATTATATCGTTTTTTTGACCAGTGGTCAATTTGTTTTTAAAAAAATAGCAAACATTTACTCTGAGCGTTGAATAGTATTTAATTTCAACACTATCAGGAAATACTTGCTGTTTTCTTGTTTTGAGATATATATTCTTTCACTTCAAACCATCTGAATCTATATTAATTCATTTATTATTTCTTTCGCAATCTCTTCCGGATGTTTTTTTTCTATTTCTATGGTAACATCAGCCGCTTCTAAATATAAAGGCATTCTCTTATCTAAGATATCTTTAAAAGCCTCATATTTTTTATCACTATTGCCTCTAAGAGCAGAAAATAACACCGGTCTATTATCATCGTACTCTATTCTATCCAACATGGTTTTTATATCACCATGCAAAAAAACAATTTTTCCTTTTTCTTTTAAAAATTTTCTGTTTTCTTCTTTTAAGATAATACCTCCACCGCATGAAATAATTTGGTTTTCTTCATCCTCAATGTTTTGAAGCACTTGTGTTTCGATTTTTCTAAAGAAATTTTCTCCTTTTTTACTAAAAATTTTACTAATCTTCATTTCCATTTTTTCTTCTATAATTGAATCTGTGTCTACCCATTGAAATCCTGTAATATCCGATAATTGTTTTCCTATCGTGGACTTGCCTGATCCCATAAAGCCTATAAGAAATATTTTTTTTGGAAGAAGATTTTGAGCCTGAAATTTTCTACTAATTTTTAATATTTGCTCATATATATCTGCTGCATAAGAGGCATGTCTCATTTCTTTATTCATAATACTTTGAATGATTTCTTTTTCTCTTTTGGAATCAAAAATAGGTAATTTTTCTCGTTTTTTTATTTCAGTTACCTTTTCTACAGCACTAAAACGTAAAGATAAATTCTCTATAATCTTTTTATCACATTCATTAATTATTTTTCTAATATCCTTTAATGCGTCCATATCATGCGCCTCCACAGGCTTTCATTCCTTCATATTTGGATTTTATTTCTTCAAAATCATCAAAAAAAGATTTTTCTTTGTTAACATCTCTTAAAACCGCTGCAGGATGAAAGGTTGGCAGAATCCATATATCTTTTTTTAATATCCATCTGCCTCTTTCTTTGGTAATTTTAAAATCTTCATCTATAATATTTTTTGATGCAATCGAACCTAAACATACAATGATCTTTGGTTTAATAAGCTTAACTTGATATCTTAAATATTCAATGCATGCATTCATTTCTTCTTTGAGGGGATTTCTATTACTTGGCGGTCTGCATTTTACAATATTTGCAATATATACATCATCTCTTGTAATATCAATTTGCTCAAGAGCCTTAGTTAAAAGCTTACCTGCAGGGCCTACAAAAGCAATACCCTGCATATCCTCATGATATCCTGGTCCTTCCCCAATAAAAAGGATATCAGCGGATTCATTACCCTGACCAAAAACAACGTTATTTCTTTCTTTGCAAAGCGGACATTTATTACAATGTCTTACGTATTGTCTAAGCTCATCTAATGTATACATCCTTCATACCTACTTTTCTTTTTCTTTTTCCTCAATATATATACTTCTACTGGGAAAAGCAAAATTAACATTTTCTTTTTCTAAAATGTCCATTATTCTATAATTGATATCTTCTTTTACTTCTAAAAATTGTTGCCAATTGGTCGTGATGGTAAAGAAATATAAGAAAATATCTAAACTGCTATCGTTAAATTCATCAAAATACACAAAAACCGTTTCTTTATGAACATCTTCATGTTTTAGAAGCATTTCTCTTATTTGTTCTATACAGGTTTGAATTTTTTCTCTTTTTGTAGAATAAGTGACACCAATTTTAAATGTAATTCTTCTTTTTCCCATTCTGGACCAATTGGTAATGGGCTCTTTTGCTAATGTAGCATTTGGCATCACAGATTGTGCATTAGCAAAAGTTCTTATACGTGTACTTCTCAAAGTAATATCTTCTACTACACCTTCAACACTAGGTGTTTGTATCCAATCTCCAATGGCAAAAGGCTTGTCCAGCAAAATCACAATTCCGCCGAATATACTGCTTGCAGTCTCTTGTGCAGCTAAAGCAAATGCCAGTCCACTTAATCCAAGTCCTGCAATAAAGCCTGAAATATCATAACCTAATTCACTTATGATTAAAACGGCAGCTAGAGATATAATAACAAATTTTAATATATTGGATATAAAAGGTCCTATTGCATTATTAAGATCAAACCCTAACTTTTTTTGAAGCCCGCTAAAAAAAATAGAAGAAGAGGTTGAAAAATTATATAGCCCCCAAGTAATCAATATGATAACAAATACTCTTAAAAACAATATGATTATATTTTTTGTCATCGGATTGATAACGGTTACCGGTAAAACACCTAAAGCTACAAAAATTCCAAAAACAATAAACAAATTCTTTAATGGTTTTTCAAAAGATTTTAATAATAAATCATCGATCTGTGTTGCTGTCTTGCTAAAGAATTTTTGTAAAATCTTAATAATATATTTGGCAAATACTTTTCTTAATACAAGAAAAAATAGAAAAATGATGATTGCTGTAATAATTCTTGTAAAATCATTATAAGTAACATATTGATTTATAAAACTCGATATGCTCATATAAAAGCTCCTCTTTTCATGTTATAGATTAACAATTCCCAACTTATCTTTAACACGTTTCATTGTTTTTTCAGCAATACTTTGCGCTTTTTCTTTTCCTTCTTTTAAAACTTTAATTAATGCTTCCGATTCCCTTATTTCATTATAATTCTTTTGTATATCAATCAAAGAATCGTTAACAATTTCAACTAAGTCTTTTTTGATTTGTCCATATCCACAGCCAGAATATTTGCTTTCAATATCTTTTATTTCCATATTAGAAAAAACACTATAGATGGTTAATAAATTGCTAACACCCGGTTTATTTTCTATATCGTATCTTATTTCACTTTCAGAATCTGTTGTGGCTCTCATGATAGATTTTTTTACTTTATTCGGTGGATCTAATAATGAAATACGACTGTGAATATTTTCTGCGCTCTTACTCATCTTATTAGTTGGTTCATCTAATGCCATTATTCTTGCACCAACTTTATTCCCCTTATATTCAGGAACTACAAAAGTGTCACCAAATCGATTATTAAATCTTAGAGCCAAATCTCTTGTTAATTCGATATGTTGCTTTTGATCATTTCCTACCGGAACAAGATCTGAATCATATAATAGAATATCTGCGGCCATCAGAATTGGGTAAGTAAATAGTCCTGCCGGTGCCGATTCTTTTTGCTTACTCTTATCTTTAAATTGTGTCATTCTATTCAATTCCCCAGTATTAGAATGACAAGTTAAAATCCATGCTAATTCAGCATGGGCAGCCACTGTCGACTGAATAAATATAATCGCTTTTTTGGGGTCGATTCCTACAGCCATATACAATGCCGCAACATCTAATGTATGTTGTCTTAATAATTTAGGATCTTGCGGCATCGTAATAGAATGTAAATCTACAATACAATATACACTTTCTGTTTCATGTTGTAATTCTACAAACTGTTTTAATGCACCAATATAATTTCCTATATGAATATTTCCTGTGGGTTGTACACCGGAAAAAACTCTTTTCATAATATACCTCCAATTATATTTTAAGTCTACTTGAATTTAATGAATTATTCATTATTATTTATACATTATAAATTATTAACCAGTTTCTACTATCTATAATAGAATTTTTGTTTAAAAAATACAAGTAAAAAACTTCCTCAATATAAGGAAGTCTATTAATTCTCTATTCTTATTAATTCATTTTTAAATTTTTCTATAATTTTTCTTTCCATTCTGGATATAGTCATTTGCGAAACTTCTAACTTTTTAGCAATTTCACTCTGTTTTTCTTCTTTTAGAAAACGTAACTCAAATATTTCCTTTTCTACATCTGAAAATGTCTCCATAATTTTTAATATAAAATCTTGATTTTCAAAACTATTAAAATGTTTATCTTCTTTTCCTAATATTTCTTCAAGCATCAAATCTTTATCTTGATTATTATTTTCAAATGTTTGATGTATGGAATGAATATCATAGGCACTGGCTGCTTCCATGGCTTGCAATATATCTTCCTCCGTACACTCAAGATACTCTGCAATTTCTGACACCATTGGAATTCTTTGAAGCTCTTGTGTTAATTTTTCTTTGGCTTTCTGTAATTTAACGGATATTTCTTGAGTTTTTCTTGGAACACGAATGGTCCAGCCTTTATCTCTAAAATATTTTTTTATTTCACCAAGTATAGTAGGTGTAGCGAAACTCCCAAATTCAAATCCTTTACTAATATCAAATCTTTCCACTGCTTTAATAAGCCCTAAAGATGCAACTTGATATAAATCGTCATATTCAATGCCTTTATTAATATATTTTTTAACCAATACATCGATAATATATAAATTTCTTTGAATCAGTTCATTTCTTATGTCGATATCATGATTTTGTTGATATAATTCAAATAATTCTTTATTTGAATTATTAGATACTTTTTCTTCAGACAAGTCCCTTATACTCATTTCAACAACCCCACTAAATATATTTGACCATTTTGATTGTTGTTCCTTTTCCAGTGTCTGAAAATATCTCTACATCATCCATTAATGATTTTATAATAAATATTCCCAAACCACCTTCCTTAGGGTTGCATAAGTCAGGATTCTTATAGCAGTCTTTATTGTATCCTTCTCCACAATCTTTTATAACGATATCCAAATGATCTTCATCAACACAGCATTCAACATCATAACTGCATATATTCTCATTCTCACCTATACCATGGAGAATTGCATTGGTACAAGCCTCAGCAACGGCAACTTTAATATCTTCTATTGCTTCAATATCAAAACCGGCTCTATTAGCAATAGACGAGACTGCTAATCGAACAACACTTACATATTCCGGTTTTGCTGGAATAGAAAATTTTAACAAATCAGCCATCTTCTTCGCTCCTTTTGTTTGAAATTTAACACATAAATATCTTATCTAGGCCTGTTATAGTCAGGAGTTTAAGTATATTTTGTTTTGGATTAATAATGGATAATTTGTGATTAGACTCTTTCATTCGTCCAAATGCACCTATTATAACACCCAGTCCAGTACTATCAATATAGTTTAATTGTTCAAAATCAATCACGATATCTGATTCTTTTTCAGTATAAATATCAACTAATTTTTTCTTCAATTCTTTAGCCGTAAAAACATCCACTTCCCCTTTTATTTCTACCAGCCAAAAATTCAACTCCTCATTATATAAGCTTGATAAATTTAGAGTCATTACATAAACCCTCCTTGAGACTATAATTTTTATATACCCATTTTTTATAAGAATAAACAGCTTTAGGTGACATCTAGTATAGAAATTCCTATAGCTAGATGTCACCTATCAGCAAACCTGTAAATATTAAACATCTAAAGGTATTTGCTCATTTCCATTAATATCATCACTATCAATACTAAGTACTTTCGCTAAAGTAATAATATTGGTATTTTCATCTACTCTCATAAGCTTCACACCTTGAGTAGCTCTTCCAAACTTTGAAATTTCATTCACTATTAATCGAATGATGATCCCTTCAGAATTAATAAGCATAACTTCATCATCTTCCTTAACAATAACCGCACCAATTAAATCACCGGTCTTATCAAGTTTATCTTTGTCATAAGTTAATAAACCTTTGCCACCTCTTGCCTGAAGTTTATATTCTTTAAGTAAAGTTCTCTTTCCAAAACCCATTTCCGTTGCAACCAATAAAAACTCTTTTTTTGCAACTTCTTTCATTTCAAATATTTCCATAGATATAACTTCGTCATCTTTTCCAAGAATAATAGCTCTAACACCTGCTGCCGTACGTCCCATATCTCTAACATCTTCTTCATTAAAGCATATGGATTTACCTTTTTTCGTAACGACAATGACATCGCTTTTTCCTATGGTTTCTTTTACACTAATCAATTCATCATCATCTTTTAAATTGATGGCTATAATACCAGTTTTTCTAGAAGTATCGAATTGTGTCAAGTCTGTTTTTTTAATAATTCCTTTTTTTGTTACTGAGATTAAGTATCTTTCTTTTTCAAAAGTCTTAATAGGGATAACTGCCGTTACTCTTTCTCCATGGCGAAGATTTAATAGATTTACAATGGCCGTACCTTTTGCATGTCTTTTAGCTTCTGGTATTTCATAAGCTTTCATTCTATAAACTTTACCTTTATTGGTAAAGAACAATAAGAAATTATGCGTAGAAGTCGAAATCAATTGCTTCACAAAATCATTTTCTCTTGTAGTCAAACCGGTAATACCTTTTCCACCTCTTTTTTGAAGCTTATAGGTATCTGCCGGTACCCGTTTTATATATCCTAAATGTGTGAGTGTAATAGCAATATCTTCTTCTTCTATTAAATCTTCTTCTTCTATTTCTTCCAAACTTGCTACAATTTCAGTTCTTCTTTCATCTGCATATTTTTCTTTTATTTCTAATAATTCATCTTTAACAATACCCATTAATTTTTTCTCATTAGATAATATGTCTTTATATTCAGCAATTAATGCCATAATTTCAGCATATTCTTGCTCAATTTTCTCTCTTTCAAGACCTGTTAACTTTTGCAATCTCATATCCAAGATAGCTTGGGCCTGTCTTTCAGATAATTCAAACTGCTCCATTAAATCTTCTTTTGCTTTTTGAACATTTGGAGATTTTTTGATTAAATCTATAATTTCATCAATATTATTGAGGGCAATTCGCAGACCTTCTAATATATGAGCTCTTTCTTCTGCTTTCTTTAAATCATATTGTGTTCTTCTTGTTACAATATCTTTTTGATGCATCAAATAATGATGAAGCATTTCACGCATATTGAGTATTTTAGGCTCACCATTTACCAGAGCAATCATAATAATACTATAAGTATCTTGAAGTTGAGTATGCTTATACAAACGATTTAATATAATATGTGCATTGGCATCTTTTCTTAGCTCAATAACAACACGCATACCTTTTCTATCCGATTCATCTCTCAAATCTGAAATACCTTCAATTTTTTTATCTCTAACAAGATCTGCAATCTTTTCAATCAATCTTGCTTTATTAACTTGATAAGGAATTTCATTAATAATAATTTGTTCTTTTCCCTTATTGGTCTCTTCTATCTCTACTTTAGATCTTACGATGACTTTTCCTTGGCCGGTTCTATAGGCTTCTTTCATTCCATTTTTTCCAAGTATCGTTGCGCCTGTTGGAAAATCTGGTCCTTTAATTATTTTTAATAATTCTTCTATGTCTACTTCTTCTTCATCTATTAATTTGACGGTTGCATCAATGACTTCCCCTAAGTTATGTGGTGGGATAGATGTCGCCATTCCTACTGCAATTCCATTAGATCCATTAACTAAAAGATTAGGAAATCTTGATGGTAAAACAGAAGGTTCCTGCAAAGTTTCATCAAAGTTGGGTTCAAAATCAACCGTATTTTTATTGATATCTCTCAACATTTGTGATGTTAGTGATGTCATTTTGGCTTCCGTATATCTCATAGCCGCGGCACCGTCACCATCAACAGAACCAAAATTTCCATGTCCATTGACTAATAAATATCGAATAGAGAAATCTTGTGCCATTCTAACCATTGCATCATATACTGAGGAATCACCATGTGGATGATACTTACCTAATACATCCCCAACGATACGAGCAGATTTTCTAAAAGGTTTTTCAGGAGATAGCCCTAATTCACTCATAGCATATAATATTCTTCTATGAACCGGCTTTAAACCATCTCTTACATCTGGCAGCGCTCTACCTACAATGACACTCATAGCATAATCAATATATGATTTTTCCATTTCATCGTTGATATCTATTTGCAATATATTACTATTATCTATTAAGTTATTACTCATTCTTAGCCTCCCTAAATATCCAGGTTGGTGACATATCTTGCATTATCTTCAATAAATTTTCTTCTTGGGGGTACTTTATCTCCCATCAAAGTTGTAAATACATCATCTGCAGCAGCTGCATCATCCAGAGTTACTTGAATTAATGTACGATTCTGGATATCCATTGTCGTATCCCAAAGCTGATCGGGGTTCATTTCCCCTAGTCCTTTATACCTTTGTAAGACTATACCTTGACGTCCAATTTCTGCTAAAAGCTTTTCCAATTCTCTATCAGAATAAACGTAATGTTCTGCTTTTCCCTTTTTAATTTTATACAAAGGTGGTTGAGCAATATAAATATGTCCACTTTCAACCAATGGTGACATGTATCTATAAAAGAAAGTTAAAAGTAAGGTTCGAATATGTGCACCATCTACATCCGCATCGGTCATAATAATAATCTTATGATATCTTAACTTTTCTAAATTAAATTCATTCCCAATACCACAACCAAATGCTGTAATCATAGCTTTTATTTCATCTGAATTTAATATTTTGTCTAATCTGGCTTTTTCTACATTCATTATTTTACCTCTAAGAGGTAAAATAGCTTGTCTTGCTCTATCTCTTCCTTGTTTAGCTGAGCCACCTGCAGAATCACCCTCTACTAGAAAGACTTCACATAATGCCGGGTCTTTTTCTGAGCAATCAGCTAATTTTCCTGGAAGTGACATACTGTCCAATACGCCTTTTCTTCGGGTTAAATCTCTGGCTTTTCTTGCAGCTTCTCTTGCTCTTGCAGCCTTAATACTTTTTTCAATAATGGCTTTAGCTTGTTGAGGATTTTCTTCTAAAAAGATATGGAGGTGCTCATTTGTAGCGGTCTCAACAAATCCTCTTATTTCACTATTTCCTAATTTCGTTTTGGTTTGACCTTCAAATTGAGGTTCCGTTAACTTAACAGATATTATGGCGGTTATCCCTTCCCTAATATCTTCTCCTGTAAGACTTTCTTCATTATTTTTAATCAAATTATTTTTCTTACAATAGTCATTAACGACTCTGGTTAAAGCCGATTTAAATCCAACCAGGTGTGAACCGCCCTCTTGAGTATTGATATTATTCGCAAAAGTAAATATATTTTCATTATATCGGTCTGTATACTGCATGGCTATTTCTAGTTCATGTTCTTCTTTTTTTACTTCAAAATAAATAACATCTTTATGAATAACATCCTTGTTTTTGTTCTGATGTTTTACAAATTCTTTAATACCACCTTCATAATGAAAAACTTCTGTTCTTTTTCTATCTTCTCTTTCATCTTTTATAACAATTTTTATACCTTTATTTAAAAATGCCATTTCTCTTAAGCGATGTTCTAAAGTAGAAAAACTAAAATCAATTTCGTCAAATATTTCTAGGTCCGGTAAAAAAGTTGTCATTGACCCTGTCTCTTTTGTCTTTCCTATAACTTCTAATTCTGAAGTTGTATCTCCTCTTTCATAAGTCTGTCTATATATTTTTCCATTTCTTTTTACTTCAACCAACATACTTTCTGACAAAGCATTTACAACAGAAGCCCCTACACCATGAAGACCGCCGGATACCTTATATCCACCGCCTCCAAATTTTCCACCTGCATGAAGCACTGTATGTATCACTTCTACTGCCGGTTTATTCATTTTTGGATGCATATCAACCGGCATTCCTCTTCCATCATCTATAACGGTTATAGAATTATCTTTATTTATCGTCACATTTATATTTTTACAATATCCTGCTAATGCTTCATCAATACTATTATCAACAATTTCATAGACTAAATGATGAAGCCCTCTTGCTCCGGTAGAACCAATATACATGCCCGGACGCTTCCTAACAGGATCTAGGCCTTCCAGTACTTGTATATTCTCAGCATTATATTGCCCGTATTTTTCTGCTGTCAAATCAATCACCTCTTTTGATAACTATTCTAACCAGTCCAAATTATGTATGATAAACTACAAAAAATTTACTGCATCTTTTGGTTTTCCAAAATACTTGTACCTTTTTAGTAGTCTCCGTGAATAATCTGTACTAAGTTATTCTTATTTTAAAACTACAGTTGAACACTATAGGTGGTACTTATTTATAGAAATGTATCTACATGCGTACCACCTATACTATTATAATCTTTTAATAGTTATTTTTAAAGTTATTTTTGTTAATTGATAAAAAATAATTACTTAATCAATTTTTTTTTAATAAAAGCAAAGCTAGAACTTTTTAAACGCATTTTAAACTATATATATTAATCCTAAAATTACGTTCATTTTATTTTATAATTCATTGGAAATTATAACCATAATAACTGTTAATTTATTCATATTTTTGATTGTTTTTTTATTTTTTTCTATCTCAATCAAAGAAAGTTTTTTATTCAATTATGTTTTTATTCAAAAATATACAACTCCATTATTATAAATAATAAAGGAATTGTACAAATATTTTTCATTATGGACATTTTTTATTATTATGGGTTTACTACAGTAGATGTTAAACCTATCCCTTTTGCTTGCTGTGTAATTTCTGTCCAAGTTAAACATCCAACGATACCATCTGCCGGCAAACCATTTGCCTCTTGAAATTGTCTTACTGCCGCTTCAGTACTGCCTCCAAAAATACCATCAAGCCCAGAACCTACATATCCTATAGCATTTAATGCATCTTGAAGAATCAAAACATAATTGCCTCTATCTCCTGCTCTTAAAGCCGGATAACCGGCAACACAAGCCGGATTTTCATTTCTTTTATCCATATGAACCCATGTAGGTGCCAGGTAAGCCGGTTCAACATAATTCCATAAACCTGAGTCGACTGCACTTTGCCTTAGTTCTTCTCTTTGTGCCGGACCTAAATTTTGAGCTGTGTCAAAAGCTGTTCCTGCATAATGTTGAGACTGATTACTATGCCCGCCTTCCCATATTCTTTTATATGCAAAGCCAACATAAATAGGTAAACCATAATAATCTCTAAATTGGCTCCAAGTTTCCATGGTTCTTTTGTCTGACCATAAAACATTAGAATTAGAAGAACCTCTAAACTCGTTAACAGTCAGGCTATTATTATAAATATAAGGCATATAATCATTTTCACCTCTTTCGTATACTTCCATTTCATCTGTATCATTATTATAAATATATATAGTAGCCATAGTATCACCTCTATATTATTTATATGGCATTTCTCTGTTATTGGATAACAATTATTTTATTTTCAAACAAATTCATTGTAAAAAATAAAAAAGCTCTCAATTTTTTAAAAAATAGAAAGCCTTTATACTTTTTCTACACTTCCGCCATGAACTTGAAATATATAATTTTCAGGTAAATTATTTCTAAGAAATTCACTAATATCTGTAGTTGTAATAAATACTTGCATATTCTTTAAAAAATTTATCAAGAATTTTTGCCTGGTGGCATCCAATTCTGACAAAACATCGTCCAATAAAAGTATTGGCATTTCACCTGTTTCTTCATAAATTAATTGGATTTCTGCAAGTTTTAGAGATAATGATGCTGTTCTTTGTTGTCCCTGGGAACCAAAGTACCGAACATCTTGTCCATTAACGCTTATATGAATATCATCTTTATGTGGTCCTACACTGGTATTACCTCTCAAATAATCTTTTTTTTCAGCATTCTTTAAAGCTTCTTCATATATTTTTTTATTATTTGAAACATGATCTTCACTGACTTTTACATTACATTCATAGGATAGCTCAAGATACTCTTTTCCATCTGTTACATTGCTATAAATATGGCTGCTGATCTGATTTAATTTTTTTATAAAAATATCTCTTTCTTTTATAATATTCAGCCCATAATGAATAATTTCTTGATTCCAAATGGATAGCATATTTTCATCTTTTTGAAACTTATAATTCTTTAAGAAAGCATTTCTTTGAAGTAATATTTTACTGTACTTGTATAAATTGTGATAATAAATAGGCTTTATTTGGCATAATTCTCTATTAATAAAGTTTCTTCTTTTTTCAGGTCCATCTTTTACAATGCGTAAATCCTCCGGTGAAAAAATAACTGTATAGATATTATTTAAAATTTCTATATTTTTTTTAAGCTTAACACCATTCAATTTAATCATTTTTTTAGTATTTTTATTTAAAAATATTTCTACGTCCAATTCAATATTATTTTTTTGTGCCAATGCTTCAATCTTTGCATTTTCTTTATCAAACAATATCATATCATGGTCACGATTGGTTCTAAAGGACTTTGCAAAAGACGTCATATAAACAGCTTCTAATAAATTGGTTTTTCCTTGTGCATTATTGCCTATAATAATATTGACTTTATCGTGAAAGTTAACTTTCTGATCTAAATAATTTCTAAAGTTTTTTAAATGTATTTGTTGAATATACATATATTACTCCCCATATTTAACTATAACTTTATCATCTTCAAATTCAACAATATCATTTTCATATATTTTTTTACCTTTTTGTTTTTCAATGCTTCCATTTACTTTAACCAAGCCATCAATAATAACTATTTTTGCTTCTCCTCCGGATGAAACCATATCTGCATATTTTAATAATTGAAAAAGCTTTATATATTCATCTCTTATTTTAATTTCTCTCATTTTTTTCTCCTAAAAAAATTAAGAAAAGATTTATTTTAAATCTTTTCTATATTATCATAACCCTATTCAAAATTATATATCAAAATTGATTGGATAAAAATATCTTTTTATCTAAAAACTTCATTAAATAACTTCTTTAATATTTCGTGTTTTATAATTTTTAATTTTATATTTTTCGCCTTCCCATGTTTTTAGTATTACATAGTCTTCTCCTCTTTCAATAATGTTATTTTTATTCAAAGGTACTTTTCCTTTACCTTTTGGTGCATTTACAATATAAGTTGGTATTGCCATACCAGATGTGAAACCTCTTAAGCTTTCCATTATTCTTAATCCATCTTCTACTGATGTACAAAAATGTGTGGTTCCTTTTATATTTTTGGCATGGAAAATATAGTATGGCTTTACTCTACACTTTAATAACTCTTGATTTAAACACTTCATGATATCTGGACTATTATTGACGCCATTTAATAAAACTGCTTGATTACCAAGAGGAATACCTGAATTGGCTAACATTTCACATGCTCTTTTTGATTCTTCTGTTATTTCCATTGGGTGGTTAAAATGTGTGTTGATAAAGATTGGATGATATTTTTTTAGCATATCACAAAATTTTTCTGTTATTCTTTGCGGCATCGTTACAGGAATCCTGCTCCCTATTCTAATAATTTCGACATGTTTTATTTCTCTAAGCTTTCTGATAATTTCCTCCAAGAAAACATCACTTAATGTTAATGGATCGCCGCCTGTAATTAATATATCCCTTATTTCACTGTTCTCTTCAATATATTTTATGGATTCATTAATAATTTTCATACTTTTGGGTTTATCGAGTTGTCCTATATTTCTCCTTCTCTGGCAAAATCTACAATACATAGCACATTCGTTGGTTACATTTAATATTAAACGGTCCGGGTACCTTCTGGTTATACAACCGGAAGGATTGGTGTATTCTTCTGCCATAGGATCGAGCATGCCTTGATTATCTCTAATCTCATTGTATAGAGGTATAGACATAAGGCGGATAGGATCATATTTTTTTGAAAAATCTATTAAACTTAAATAA
>JANQMT010000210.1:0-30996 GCA_028279945.1 Clostridia bacterium | reverse complement strand
AACTCTTGCTATAGAAGACTTTCTTCTACCTGTTCCTATATATTGTACTTTTGCCATTTTCAGTTACCTCCCCTCTATACCTCTAATACTTCAGGTTTTTGTGCTTCGTGCTTATGGTCTGGACCACAATAAACCTTAAGTTTTTTAAACATTTGTCTACCCAATTTTCCTTTAGGAAGCATACCTTTAACAGCATGTGAAACAATCTCTTCAGGTTTTTTTTCTAGCATTTTTTCAAATGTAAATTCTTTTAATCCTCCAGGGAAACCAGTATGGTGTCTGTACATTTTTTGCTGTCTCTTTTTACCTGTAACTTCTACCTTTTCAGCATTTACAATAATAACATAATCCCCAGTATCGACATGAGGTGTATATATTGGTTTATGTTTACCTCTTAAGATAGATGCTACCTCAGAAGTTAATCGTCCTAATGTTTTACCTTCTGCATCTACAACATACCATTTTCTTTCCACTTCATGAGGCTTAGCAATGAATGATTTCATCTTAGTACCTCCAAATTTTCGTATCTATTATTTATGTTAAAATCCGGGGCTAGTGGATTTTTACACGAATAGCGTTATCATTATATTATATTGAATTTTATATGTCAAGACGCCTAATGACAATAATTATAAAATACTTTCTTTTTTCAAAATTAATTACTTTTCAGTACAAAAATACTTAAAAATCTGTTTCTCTATTTATAAAATTAACTTCGATGTTTAGTATTTTCTTTTTTAAATAAATTATCCAATACTACAATACGGCAAAGGATTTTAAATCATATTTTATTCATAATATTATATTAAAAAGTATATACAGTTCCAACAGAGTTTTGAATAAATTTTTCCGGAAAGTTTGATGCCATTAAATGTGTGTCCTTCCAACCTGTGCAATGGGTTGGAATAATAAATTTAGGATTTATATCTCTTAATGCTTTATATATCTTAGAATTATTCGGATTTTGGTATAAATGAAATCCACCAAGTATTGCTAATACTTTTTCTTCACCCGTTATCTTCTGAGCATACCTGATAATATTGATCAAACCGGAATGTCCACATCCAGTAACAATAACTAACCCTTTCCCTTTTACATTAACAGCAACAAACTGATCATCTACTACATTGGGATCAGGCCGCCAGCCATCAGAGCAGCCGGAATAATGGAATAGCAACGTGTTGTCATATCTAGGATCTCTTGGGACGGTTCCTGAAGCCATCATCATTCTATTTCCTAATACTATAGGTTTTTCATTTTGTTCTACTTCAAAACCGACTGCTTCTAACTCACTTTTATCTAATGTTTTAAGCATCACAAATGGTCCATCTGGTGACTCTGCAAATTTTCTTGGGTTAAAGGCTTCCGGATGTGCTATAACCTTCAATCCTCTTAAACCAAATTCTGCTGCAAGAGCGGGCAACCCTAAAAAGTGATCGGCATGACCATGGGTGATCACTACGGAATCAATCTTATTTATATTAATATTAAATGCCTTAATATTGTTAACAAATCCGGCCTGAGTTACACCGGCATCTACTAATACACAGGCTTTCTCCTGACCTATTTTGGTTTCAAGCAGCATAGAAAAGCCGTGCTCAGCAAAAGGAAGTATGCCATCATACATCTCTTTTGGAAATTGGAAGCGGCTTACTATTGCTTTCTCTCCTTCAGTCCGAAAGCTTCGGTCTGCATTATTGTCTACTACACTTGTAACACGCAACTCATCTACAGGGCAAATATTAATTATCTTGTCCATATGATTTATCTCCCCCTTTACTTAATTGGTCTAATTAAAAATCAGGCATACCTAATCTGTAGGTACGCCCGAATATATATCTAAAAAAGATTTATTCTTGATGTGCACCTTTATTTTTGGATGCAGCCATAAGGCTGATGATAACGCCTAGTGCCAGGTTAACTGCAAAGACTACAAATCTACTGGTAATGTATTTTTCAAAGCCAAAGCTCATCCAAACAACCGTAATGACAAAACCGCTTACTACCATTGGAACGATAGCCTTTGAGGACATTCTCTTCCATAAGAACACTAGCAGCATTATGGCTGCAAAGGAACATGCCACACTTGCCGTATGCCAGTTAATAATCGTAAATACTAGTGAATTTGCTGTAATTCCAAGGATTAGCCCTAAGAAACCAGAACCAACGACTACAAGTCTAGAAAGTTTCACCAACTGCTTTTCATTTAGCTTTCTTCCCATTGCACCATGAACAATATCCTCTGATACCGAAGAGGTAACTACCAGTAGTAAAGAATCGGCTGTTGACATCATTGCTGCAAGAATAGCTGCAAGCATAACGCCGGCAAGCCATGGAGGCAAGAAGTCAGTTAGCATCTGAGGAACAAGCAATTCACGGTCTGTAATAGTTCCTGTTCCATATAAAACGATTCCGAAAATACCAATACAAAATACGCCTATATAAGCAGCCAATGACCACCATACGGATACTTGGATTGCTAGTTTTCGTTCTTGTTCATTTCTTATTGCCATACGTCTAGAGTTTAATTCCGGTCTACCGATAGCTGATAGCATAAATGAAAGGTTAGCAATCAGTATAAGAACTACAGAAAAGCCTGTGGCGCCTTGAGTAACACTATTATAGGAAGGACCGGCATCAGCTAAGGCAGCTGCAATACTTAATCCTTGAGCATTAATTTGATAGAAGCATACTATTGGCAGACCAATGAATAAACCTATCATTAATATAGCTTGCACAACATCTGTCCATACTACCGCGAAGAAGCCACCTAAAAAAGCATATATAATCGTAAGAACAGCAATAAAAATAGATGCCATAACAGGGTCAACATCAAATACTTTCATCAACGTTTTACCTGCTCCTGAAAACTGAGCCGCAATATAGAAAGTCAGCATACCGGTAAACAACAGGCCGCATGCCCATTGTATTTTCTTTGCTTCATCGCTGTATTTTTTAGCAAATAATGAAGGAACGGTTAATGCATTCTTTTCTTTACTTTCATTCATCAAGCATTTGGATAAGAAAATCCAGCCTAAACTTGGTCCCAATATTGACGCAATAATTAAAAGTATAGACGAAACACCTTTTGCATAAACATACCCGCTTGCCGCAAGCACCATCCATACGGATTCACCCGTTGCACGTTCAGACAATGCCAACGCCCATCCAGGAATTTTCCTTCCACCTAAAAGAAAGTCTTCTTGGCTATTATTTCTTTTTGAGAAAAATACGCCTATGGTAAGCATCCCTCCGATATAGATTACCATAGTGATGAGAATGATAATTTTACTATTATCCATAAAATTACTCCTTTCTTTTTGAACATTGCTTTGTATTGTTACTTTTGTTCCTAGTGGCAGCTGTATTTTTTATTATAACTATAACTCAATAAGATTATTGCTTTTTTGTCTATTTGTATAGAAAATTCAGTTAATTCAGTTTAAAAAAATAGTATCCTTTAATCAGGTTTACAAACAATTGCTTCTATTGCTACCTTTTTCACACATACCTCCTTATATTTTTTTATTTCAATAGATTTAAAGCATCTTTAATTCGTTTCATCGCCTCCTTTAATGTATCTTGATTTTTAGCAAAGCAGATTCTAAAATACCCTTCCATACCAAAAGCAGTTCCCGGTACAACGGATACACCGCCAACATCCATGACATAACTCACAAAATCTACATCCGTTTGAATGCGTTTTTCTTTATATTTATATTTATTTAAAAAATCTTTGCAGGAAACAAATATATAAAATGCGCCTTCTGGTTTTGCAAAGGAAAGACCTTTTATTTCACTCAACTCCTCAACAATAAAGTCACGACGCTTTTTGTATTCTACCATAAAGGATTTAAAGAACTCTTGACTGCCTGAAATGGCTTTAGCCGCTGCTTCCTGACTAATAGAGCAAGCATTGGTTGTGGTTTGACCAATAATAGTGTTCATAGCAGAAACCAAATTTTTTGGACCTATGGCGTAGCCAATTCGCCATCCGGTCATGGCATATTTTTTTGAAACTCCGTTGATTACAAGCGATCTTTCTTTAAGCTTAGGTGCCGCTGTTAAAATAGATGGTGCTCTTTCACCGTTATAAGTAATTTCTTCATATATTTCATCTGACAAAATCATGATATCCGGAAAAGCTTCCAAAGCCTTTTCCAGTTCTGAAAAGAAAGCTTTGGTGTAAACTGCACCGGTTGGATTGTTTGGAGAGTTCAAAATCAACCACTTAGTCTTTTTAGTAAATTCCTTAGTCAAGGCTTCTACGTTGGGTACAAATCCACTACTTTCATTTAAGTCCACCGTTATCACTTTTCCACCAAATACCTTGGCTATGTCACGATAAGATACCCAAAAGGGGCTTGGAACAACCACTTCGTCTTTTTCATCGATGGTCGCCATCAATGCAGCAAAGATTAATTGCTTCGCGCCGGCACCAACAATAATATTGGCGGATTCAAATTCAATATCCGTCTCCTCAAAGAACTTTCTTTGAATTGCTTTTTTTAGGGCCGGAATACCATCTACTGCCGTATAGCGTGTGCATCCGTCATCTATTGCTTTTTTTGCCTCATCGGCAATGTGACCGGGTGTTTCAAAATCTGATTCGCCTTCTGCCAAGTCAAGAATATTCTTCCCTTCACTCTTTAGTTTTCTTGATAAATCAGCTACTGCAAGTGTTCCTGATGGTTTTAAAAGACCCATCCTAGAGCTTATAATATTCATCTTGTTTTTTCCCCCTTCTGTCTACAAGTATAGAGAGTCAATTGGATACAATTCAGCTCTCCATACTTATGCATCAATCAAAAGGCCAATGCTGTCCTATTTATTGGTTTTAACTCAGTTATTTTGTTATCATACCTTGATGACTGTAAGTTCTTTAGGTGCTTTAGGCACAGATAGCAACTCTGGTTTCCCATCTTCAGTAATCGCCCAGTTATCTTCACTGTTGAACATACCATAAGGTTTTTCTACAAAGTTTGGATTGCAGGCAAATGTCATACCCGGCTTAAATACGATTTCTTCCTCTGCCGCTAATGAAGGATACTCTGTCGTTTCATATCCTACACCGTGACCCACACGTCCTACGCCTAACAGCTTTAATCCTCTTTCTTTTACAGATGCATTAACATGGTCGATGATAACAGAAGGTGTATTACCCACTACCAGCATGTCGTCACACTCATAGCGCAGTTTCATCATCCATCCGTAGAAATCTTTTGCTTCTTGTGGCGGCTCACCTACAAATGCAGTCCGGCATATATCACAAGATAATCCTCTAAATTCTACACCTGCATCTAAGCATAGTGTAACGCCCTCTTTTACAACTTGTGGTGTTGGGACAAGTACACTGCCTCCAGTAGGTCCTTCTCCTATGGCAACCAGTAAGAATGTAACGGTTTCTCCACCTTTTTCAGCTATCTTTGTTCTAAGAATGTTACTGATTTCTATCTCACTCATTCCCAATTTTACTTCTTCAAAAGTTTCCATTTCAGCTTGGGCTACCATACTTGCAGCCTTTTTAATGTACTCAATCTCTTTAGGTGATTTTATTGATCTTAGCTCAAGAAAAATCTTAGAAGCATCTACAAATTTAGAGTCTGGCATTTCGTCCGTTATTTCATTAAAAGTTTGATAGTTAAGACCTAAATATTGCTCTCTACCCAGCTCACAGCCTACAACCTTACCATCAAGACCTTTTTCTTTTAGAATGCTTGCAATAAAGTTTGCATGGTTCATAAGTCCAGCTTCTCGTACATCTTGTACCCAAGAAGTATCGTATACTTGTTCAACTTCAAATGGCATAGTAATCAAAGTGCCTTCGCCTTCTTGTGGCAATATGAAAATATAAGGTCTTATTTTATCTATCCTATTTTGTACAGAATTGTGTCCTGTAAAGTACATGTAATTTAGTCTCTCTGTGATTAGAAGACCATTAATCCCTTCTTTTTTCATTAACTCTTGAGCTCTGCGCCATCGGTTTTCAAATTCTTCCTTAGAAAAATCCGGGTATCTAGGTATCATAATATTTTTCCTCCCTTTATTTTTTTATATTTGACCCCATGAGGGTTCTAATCATTTTTTACTTTTAAACTACCTCTATAATTTCTTCTACAAGTCTTGCTGCATTGCACAAGTCTTTAACCAGGATATATTCTTCTGTTGAATGTGGATTGGTTATGCCGGTAGCTAAAATCACGGTGTCCACGCCTTTACCGTTAAATATATTGCAGTCACTGCCTGCGCCGGTCCCTTTTATAACCAAAGGCAGTTTAAGATTATGAATAGCCTGCTTTGCTACCTCTAATATCACAGCATTTTCACTGATATTAAATGGCGGGTAATTAACAGATTTAGTGATTTCACATGTGGTCATGTATTTGTCTGCTGCAGCTTTCGTAATGTCTTCCATATGTTTAACTTGAGCATCCATTTTTTCTTGCTTTAAGCTCCTAACTTCTGCAGTAAAAACCACCTTATCACATACAATATGATTAGGCCCCCCACCATTTATGTATCCGACATTTGCGGTGGTCTCTTTATCAACACGCAGTAGATTCATCTGAGCGATTGCCTTTGATGCAACTTGTATCGCACTGATGCCTTTTTCCGGTTCTACACCAGAATGTGCCGCTTTACCATGAACCACAAATTCCAACACGGTTTGAGTTGGGCCATGGGTAACTACACCACCTACTTCTCCGTCGCTGTCTAACACATAAATCATCTCAGATTTAATCATGTTGATATCTAAGCTCTTGGAACCATTTAATGCCTTTTCCTCCCCAATGGTAAATAATACTTCTATATCTCCGTGGGTCACGTCATTTTCAATAGTGGATTTTACTGCTTCAATGATAGCTGCAATACCGCTTTTATCATCACTTGCCAATATAGTGGTGCCATCACTGGTGATTTTATCCTCTTTGTGAACAGGCTTAATGTTCTCTCCAGGTGTAACCGTATCTAAGTGTGCACAAAAGCAGACTGATTTTTTATGGGGTACACCTTTTAAGAAACCGTAAACATTTCCGATTTCTCCGCCCCATTCTAATCCTGCATCATCAATCTCAACAGAAAATCCTAGACCTTCAAGCTCTTTAATAACAAACTCAGCAAACTTTTTTTCTTTTAAAGAAAGACTGTCTATTCTAACCATGTCCATGAAGCTTTGGACCAATCTCTGTTCTTTCATATTCTCATCTCCTTTAGCTATCCACTAAGAAGTTTTTATATCAAGCATTTCTCCTTAGGTTCACTCACTGCTTTATGCTTTCTCTTGCTTCTTTTATATCTGCAAGCAATTTAATTGCCTTTTGTTTGATTACTTCCGGATCTTCTGTACCATCACCGGTTAATGATTCTACTTGGCCGCATCCTACTGCTCCGGCTGCAATAAAGTCTTTTAGCTTATGGATCGGAATTCGTCCGTCGCAGAAGAACTTAAAATTATTAAGAGGTCCGCGAACCGCACGCAGGTATTCAACGCCTATTGGTCCTACCGGAAATAGTTTAAGAAGTCTTGCACCAGCTTGATGTGCCGCTACTGCTTCTGTTGGTGTTGTAACACCAGGTGCCATCAATACGCCTGATGAATGTATTTTGTTAAAGATTATAGGGTCAAAGCAAGGTGCCATAACAAAGTCTGCCTTAGCATCCAACACTGCTTCTGCTTCTTCTAACGTAAGAACTGTACCCATTCCTACAATACAATCATCTTTGAACTCTTTTTTCAAAGCTTTTAAGGTATTCACAGGGTCAGATGAATTCATCGTAAATTCAAATACGTTAGCACCTACTTCAATGAGTGCTTCTGCCACTCTTAAAGATGTATCTACAGTAAAACCACCTCGCATACAAGCGATAACCCCAACTTTTTCTATTGCAGCTAAGACCCTGTCTATTTTGTTTCGACTCAAGATAAATCCCTCCTAGTTAAAGATATTATTTGTAAACAATTCACTAAAATAATATATTATTTTATATTTCTTATTGATTATATTATATTGTTATTTGCTATGTGTCAATAGAATAATAGTAAAATTTCAGAATATTTGACAAACCAAATGATTTTATGCTATATATTAAATAGAATTATTCGACCATTTAATATATTGTAGGATACGGGGGAAAAAGCATGTCGTCTAATGAAGTAAAATCCAATAAGGGGTACGGTAAAACCTCTTTAATAATATTTGAAGAATTAAAAAAACAGATTCTAACAAGTGAAATATTACCTGGTACTCAATTAAAGCAACAGTCTATCGCCGAAAAGTTTAATGTCAGCTCAATACCTGTCAGAGAGGCTATCAAGCATTTGGAGGCCGCAGGTTTGGTAGACGTAGTCCAAAGACGAGGCGCTATAGTAAAATCCATGGATATCAATGAAATATTACGTATGAACGATATCCGTTACAATATTGAACCTTTGGCTTTAAGCTGGGCAATTCCTAATCTTGTCCCTGAAGAAATTGATAAAGTGAGAAAGTTAAATGAGAAAAATTTACATGAAGAAGACTCCGTCCAAAGAGTACAAAGAAACAAGGAAATTCACCTTACATTACTTCGTCCTGCTCACTTTGAGCCTTTGATTAAGTTCATCGAGTCGCTTTACAATGGCATGATATTGTGTGCTCAGATTCAGGTTTTATTAGAAAGTGATAAAGAAACTGCTTTTGCAGAGCATGAAAAAATTATTGGTTATTGCGAAAAATTCCAAGTCCATGAAGCGTGCTCAAGCTTAAAAGATCATATTAGCAATGCAAGATTACGTTTGAATAAAGTTAAGAGAAAGCTATAATTTATACAAATATTACTGGCATAATTGTATAAAATATAATTATTCAGTCTTTACGCTGACTCTGTTTATGGAACGTGTATAAAAAAAAATTGTTTTAACCATTGAAATTACAAAAATGTTGTGTTATGATTACACTGAATTTTGTAATATCAATGAAGGATTAAGTAGCTATTAAAAACTATTATAGAGAGCTTCCGGTTGGTGAAAGGTTGCATAGTATTGATTAGTGAATTACACTCCGGAAATCTCATTGACGGTTCTGCCCGATATAGCAGTTAGAGAGCAGAATTTAATTCTGAAATAAGGTGGTACCGCGGTTTTTCGTCCTTAATATGGATAAAAACCGTTTTTTTGTTTAAATTTAAATTTTAAAGTATTTTTAGGAGGCATATAGCGTATCATGAAAAATGTATATGATGTATTGAAAGAGAGAGGTTTTATTCAACAGACTACTCACGAAGAAGAGCTAAGAGAGCTTTTAGGCAAAGAGTCCGTTACTTTCTACATTGGTTTTGACCCAACAGCGGACAGCCTTCATGTCGGTCATTTTCTTCAAGTGGTCACTATGATGCATATGCAGCAAGCCGGTCATAAGCCTATTGTTCTCATTGGCGCCGGTACTGCAATGGTTGGTGATCCATCAGGAAAAACCGATATGAGAAAAATGCTGACTAAGCAAGATATCCAAGACAACGGTAATCAGTTTAAGAAGCATTTCGCCAAATTTTTAGATTTTACAGATGGAAAAGCTATTATTTCAAATAATGCAGAATGGCTGTTAGAATTGAATTATGTTAATTTTTTAAGAGACATTGGAAAACATTTTTCAGTTAATAGAATGTTGACAGCCGAATGTTTTAAATCTCGTTTAGAGAAAGGATTGTCATTTTTAGAGTTCAACTATATGTTGATGCAATCCTATGATTTTCTAGAGCTTTATAAGCGCTATAACTGTCGACTCCAAATGGGTGGAGATGATCAATGGTCCAACATCATAAATGGTGTAGATTTGGTTAGACGTGTTCAAAACGAACAAGTATTTGGTATGACTTTTACTTTACTGACTACCAGTGAAGGGAACAAAATGGGTAAAACAGAAAAAGGTGCCTTATGGCTGGATCCTGAAAAGACATCCCCTTATGATTTCTATCAATACTGGAGAAATGTTGATGATGCAGATGTAGAAAAATGCCTTGCTTTACTCACTTTCTTACCTATGGAAGAAGTCAGAGCATTAGGCGCATTAGAAGGTGCAGAAATTAATAAGGCAAAAGAAGCCTTAGCGTTTGAGGTGACTTGCCTGGTACATGGTGAAGAAGAAGCGGCAAAAGCTCAGGAAGCTTCAAAAGCTTTATTTGCTCAAGGCACCAATATGGACAATGTGCCCACATATGAGGTAGAATCTTCTGTCATAGAAGCCGGCATAGATGTTGTATCGCTCCTTGCAAGTTTTAATCTTATTCCCAGTAAAAGCGAAGGGAATCGATTAGCAAAACAAGGCGGGCTTTCTGTTAATGGTGATAAGATAAACGATTCAAAATTTATGATAACAAAAGACCTTTTTAACGACGGTAAAATTCTTATTAGAAAAGGAAAGAAAAAATATTACCAATTTGTTATAAAGTAACATGGATCATGGTTGCGAAACGGCACGGGGAACTTATCTCCGTGCCGTTACTTACGCCTTCTGAAAAAACTTTTCCATTGCTTTAGGTAATTGATCTTTTATCATTTTTTTCCATACACCGCTAAAATTCTTAGATGCAAAAAAGCCATGAATGCCTGCAAATCCACTATGCTCTACTTCCAATTTTGTTCCTTTTTTTTCTTTACTTATTTTAAAGTTAACTCGAGTTGATTCATGGCTGCCGAGTCCCCACATATAAGTTAAACTTTTATTTTCTTCAAAGTCTATAACTCGGCACTGAATGACTAACTCTTTTTTTCTTGATGTATCTCTAAGATAAAATGGGTATTCTTTTTTCAATTTGAAGTTTGTTTGCAAGCACCACTCTTTTATAATTCTCGGTGTCGTAATGGCTTGCCAGACCTCCTCAACATTATTGGCAAAAACATGTTCAACTCGTGCATTGTATTTCATTATTAAACTCCTTTTACCTGTGTTCCCACTTATTTTGATGTTTTATCGGCTCGTAATGATCGATATAATCCAAAATGTCCTTTGCATTATGACTTATATAATAATAAGATTTCATGACATTCTTGGCAAAATCAAGATCTATAATTTTGTCAAACATCTCAATTAACTCATTGTAAAATCCGTCTGTGTTTAATATTGCTATAGGTTTGTTATGATATTGCAATTGTTTTAAAGTGATCATTTCAAGTATTTCTTCCAGCGTGCCAAAACCACCTGGAAGTGTGATTACCGCATCAGACCGCTCATCCATGACTTTTTTTCTGGTACGCATATCTTCTGTTACAATAAGTTCGTCACAATAATCATAAACAACACCTTTTACATTTAGAACTTTGGGAATAATCCCTACTACTTTTCCGTTATGATCATGCACGCCTTTTGCACACTGTCCCATAAGGCCCAGCTGACCTCCACCATAAAGAAAAGTATCGCCTCTTTTAGCAATTTCACATCCAAGCCGATAAGCTGCTTCTTTATATTTTTTATCAATCAAGTTGCTAGAAGAACTATAAACACAAATAACCAATCTTCCACCTCCTATGGCAAATCGATTTGTTTATTTTTTCTAGATGCTCGATATACAATAAAACGGCTTCCTATACTCTGAACATATTCTGAGTGAAGTGTTGCACATATTTCATTAGCTGTATCTCTTGCATCCAGCATGCTTGTATCTAAAAGTTTTACCTTAACCAATTCTCGTGCTTCTAATGCTTCATCAATTTGGTTAATAACATTCTGAGTTAAGCCGTCTTTTCCTATCAATACAATGGGGTCCAGACTATTAGCCAGACTTTTTAAAAAACTTCTTTGTTTTCCCGTAATCATTTTATTTTCTCCTTTAGCTCTGTTTCATCGAAATAGATTTTCTTTAAGTATAATCCTTTAGCAGGCGCCGTATGTCTTGCACGCCATCTATCTTTACTTAGTATGATATCATTGATTTCATTTGCCTTAATTTTTCTTAACCCTACATCTATTAATGTACCCGCTATAATGCGAACCATGTTATAAAGAAAGCTTTTTCCTGTTACTTCTATGATCAACAATCTGCCTTGCTGAGGATGTTTTATGATTTCTTCTTGAATGTTTAGAGAATAGATTGTTCTTATAGTATTTTCCACCTGACTCTTACTACTCATAAAAGTTATAAAATTATGTGTGCCAACAAAGCATGCACCAGCTTCTTTCATCATTTCAAGGTCTAAGGGTTTACATATATTATAATAATAATTCCTAGAAAATATATCTTTTTCTTGAGTATTTAATATTTTATATTGATAGGTTTTTCCTACTGAAGAAAATCGAGCATGAAAGTCCTCATCAACTTCAATCGCTTTTCTGATATAGATATCATCCGGGAGTAAACCATTGGCTGCCTTTTTTATCCTGTTAACAGGAATAGCAAAATCGCCTTTGAAAGATACACCTTGCATATAAGCATGTACCCCTGCATCCGTCCTGCTTGTCCCCTGTACATCTATTTTTTGCAGACATAAAGTGCTCAGCACCTTTTCAATTTCTCCCTGTACCGTTCTAGCGTTGAGCTGCCTTTGCCACCCACTAAAATGGGTCCCATCATATTGAATTTCCAACAGCACATTAGTCATGAGTATAATCCTTTCTTTATTTAACCAGTTCACCGTCATCATATACAGGATTGAAAAATACAAGTACATCCATAATAAGAACCGGTATCAATAACAAAGCTACTGCCGTGAGCAATCCTGTAGCATCTGCAATTTGTCCATAAAAATACATGATGACACCGGCTAGGCCGCCGCCCAATCCAAAAACCAATCCTGTAGCAAGGCTTGTATTTTGAGGAATAATTTCTTGTACCATGGTAATATTTGGGGTATTTCCTAATCCTGCAACAAAGCCTATTAGACAGTAAATCAACATTTCTAAAGGTCCATATGCAAAAATGAGTCCTATTAACAGTGCTGTTACCCCAAAATTAGACAAATGCATCACTTTTTTGCCGCCATAACGGTCATTAAGATATCCACCAAAAAGTGTGCCTCCTGCGCTGGTCCACATCATAACAGAAACTGCAATCCCAGCCCATAGTTCACTTACACCTTTAGATATCAGCAATTGAAAACCAAAAGCCAACAAAAAGCTTCTAAAAACTAAACCTCTCAGCACAGACACTGTAACCAATGATGTGACCCATCTTATTTTATCTTTATTAATCTTCTTTCTTTTAGTATTACTATGTTCGGTTTTATATATTTCAATTTTATGAACTTTATATATAAACATTATCAATACCGTTAGTATGGTAGGTATTAAAAATAATACAAGATATTCCAATCCAAAATTTGTTACCAAAGGAATTGCAACAAATGGTGCAAACCCAACCGCAAAACTGCCTACGGTAATAAAGATCGATAGTCCGGCACCTTTTGTTTTCCCAAGCAATTGAATCATAATAGCAGAGCCTAACGGATGATACAAAGCTGATGCTAACGCTCCTAATCCTGCTACTATTAATAAAAGATAATACCCATTAATGAATCCAGTAATGCTGGTAAATATTCCTATCCATAATATAGATAGAATCAATAACCAGGCTCTTCCCTTTTTGTCTACAGCATATCCTACTACCGGCTGTGCAAATGAACCCAAAGAAATAATAACCGTGCCTATCATCGCTTGTTCGGCAAAAGTCAGTCCCATTCTTTCTTTAAATAAAAACGACAACGGAATCAATAGATTCATGAACACATCATTCATAAAATGCCCTAGACAGACTGCAAACATTTGTTTCACTTTTAGATTCGCCTTCAATAAATACACCTTCTTTTGTTTATATCATTATTTTTTGTAACTGATCTAGAAATATTTTGTAATCTTTTTCTGAGAAACTACAGAATATTACCTCCTCTATTGTATCATTCTTCTTCACAAAATTGGTAACTGCTTCTACTGCTATTTTAGAAGCTTCGTTTTTAGGATAACCGTAAACACCTGCTGAGATAAAAGGAAATGCAATGGTTTTTATCTTATGATCAACAGCCATTTTTAGAGAATTGGTATAAGCATTTTGAAGCAGCTCTTTTTCATTATGAGTACCTCCTCTGTAAATTGGTCCTACAGTATGTATAACATATCGGCTGGGCATATTGCCTGCCGACGTTAATCTAGCCTCTCCGGTGGGACAACCATCATATTTAATGCACTCTTTTAATATTTGAGGACCGCCTGCCTTATGGATCGCACCATCTACACCCCCGCCGCCTCTTAAACTTTCGTTTGCTGCATTGACAACAGCATCTACTTTTAGCTTCGTAATATCTGCGTGGATAACGGTTAACATAGTATTCATATAATTCATGCTTTTTTTGTTCATTATATTGCCTCCTTCATATTATATTTAAGGCGGCCACGGGGAGCCGCTGTTTATTAAGTTACACCAATAGATATTATACCTTTCTTTTCATGAAATATCTTCTGTTTTTTTAGAGTCTTTTCCCGTAGAAATATCAAAATATTTTGGTGATGTCAAATTACATCAGTACTGCGCATTATTGCATCACCTAATTTTTCCTTAAAAATATATGGTGTTGGTCCCGCTTCCCTTTATCCGATGTAAAATTACATCGGTTATTCTTTATATCCCTGCATCTTAGTATTTATATTTTCTCAAAGCCATTGAAATTACTTGATCTTAGCAATTGGCATCATAGTTGCTTGTTTACTTGTCAAGAACATTGATTCGAAAATATTTTTATTTCAAAATAATAAGGAGGTTTTTCTAAATGTATAATTTAACGTTTACCGAGGAGCAAGAAAGAATTAGACAGGTAATGAAGGAGTTTGCCGAAAAGGAAATCGCACCTGGGGCTACCGAAAGAGACGAAGGAGAAGAATATGCACCCGCTTTTGAAATCATGAAGAAATTAGGCAAGTTAGGCTTTTGGGGGCTTCCATATCCAAAAGAGTATGGTGGAGCAGGATTGGGCCAAATAGCTTATGCATTGGCATCTATCGAGCTTAACAAAGTAGATGGTTCTCTTGGTTGTTCATACTCTGTTCAAGTATCATTGGCAGGATATCCCATCTTTGCTTTCGGTACGGAAGAGCAAAGGAGAAAATATTCTGTCCCTATGTTTGAAGGTAAAAGCCTTGGCGCATTTGGATTAACTGAACCGGATGCCGGAAGTGACTCCGGAGCAGCTCAAACTACTGCCGTATTGGATGGAGATCATTATGTGCTGAATGGAACCAAATGCTTCATTACAAATTCCGGCTTCAATGATTGGACCGTTATATTTGCAATGACAGATAAAACCAAAGGCGTTAAAGGGTTAAGTGCATTTATCGTCGAAACAGATACTCCTGGATTCAACCATACTAAACAAGAAAAGAAAATGGGTATCCGCTCTACTGTTCAACGTGTCATCGAAATGGAAAACTGCAGAGTTCCTAAAGAAAACTTGTTAGGTAAAGAAGGCGACGGCTTTAAGATTGCTATGAAAACACTTGACGGTGGAAGAATTGGTATAGCTGCTCAAGGTGTTGGTATTGCAGAAGGTGCATATGAGTATGCATTGAATTACGCAAAAGAACGTGTTCAATTTGGAAAACCAATCATTAAGCAACAAGTTATTGCATTTAAATTGGCCGAAATGCATACAAAGATTGAAGCAGCAAAAGCATTGACACTTAAGGCGGCATGGACCAAAGACCAAGGATTATCCTTCGGTAAGGAAGCTGCAATGGCTAAATTATTTGCTACAGATACAGCTATGGAAGTTACAACAGACGCTGTTCAAATCATGGGAGGCGCAGGATTCTTGAGAGATCATCCTCTTGAGAGAATGATGCGCGATGCTAAAATCACACAAATATATGAAGGAACCAATGAAATTCAAAAGCTAGTTATTTCAGGTTACATCGCAAGATAAACAAATAGCTACCACTTTTAAAATCCTTCAGCGGTCTGCTTTGGTTTATGAAAAGACCGCTGAAACTATAATTAGGAGGAATAATTATGGCAAAAGTCATATCGATTCAAGAAGCAGTCGATTTGGTGAAAGAAGATATGTCTGTTATGGTTTCCGGGTTTTGGGGGATCGGTGCACCGGAATTATTATTGGATGCCTTAGTAGAAAAAGGTACAAACAATTTAACAGGCATCTCCATTTCTACAGCCTTAGTAGACAGAGGTGTAGGCAAGCTGGTTAACAGCCGCCAGTTTAAAAAAGTAATCGTATCCTATATTGGTAGAAACCCTGCTACTTCTGAGCAGTATGAGGCTGGAGACTTAGAAATAGAATTTGTACCACAAGGAACCCTTGCCGAGAGAATACGTGCCGGAGGCTTTGGAATAGGCGGTTTTTTAACTCCTACAGGTGTAGGTACAGAATTCGAGGAAGGCAAGCAACGCATCACGGTAAATGGCAAAGATTATCTTTTAGAACTACCACTTACGGCTGACATCGCATTGATTAAAGCTGCTAAAGCAGATAAATCCGGAAATCTAATTTTCCGTAAGGCTGCTAGAAATACAAACCCTTTAATGGCTGCCGCTGCAGATATCACCATTGTTCAAGCAGATGAGATTGTTGAAACAGGTGAAATTGATCCTGATGAAGTTATGGCTCCCGGAATATTTGTAAATTATATTGTTCAAGGTTAGGGGGGAAGAAAATGAATAAAAAAGAACTCATTGCAAAACGAATCGCTCAAGAATTTAATGACGGTGACTTTGTAAATCTTGGTATAGGTATTCCTACTCTAGTAGGCAACTATATTCCCGAAGCCATCCATGTATATTTACATTCTGAGAATGGCTTTACCCACGCCGGACCTATTCAAACAGAAGAAGCTAACATTGATAAAGAGCTTATCAATGCAAGTGACCAGTATGTTTCTATCTTGCCCGGCGGCGTATTTTTTGACAGTGCCGTATCGTTTGGCATTATCAGAGGCGGCCACCTGGATGCTACTGTATTAGGCGGACTGCAGGTTGACCAAAAAGGCAACCTAGCCAATTGGAAAGTCCCAGGCAAGAAAACAGTAGGCGTTGGCGGCGGTATGGATTTAGTTTCCGGCGCAAAGCGCGTTATTATTGCTATGGAACATACTTCAAAAGGTGTTTCGAAAATAGTAAAAAAATGCGACATGCCTTTAACCGGTCTTGAGTGCGTAGATCTAATTGTTACCGACTTAGCAGTCATTGACGTGACCCCAGAAGGACTCGTATTAAAAGAAGTTGCACCTGGCGTTACGATTGAGCAAGTCTTAGCAGCTACAGAAGCCGACTTGATTTTGGATCCAAATATTTCGACAATGCAAATCTAAAAATAATGTAAAGAGGGAGATGACAATGCTAAAAAATACTGCTTTTGTTTTTCCTGGTCAAGGTACTCATTATTCAGGAATGGGGAAAGAAATCGCAAGAGAATTTAAAGAAGCTGCCGAAATATATGAAATGGCAAACGATATTACAGGTGTAGATATTAAAAAGTTATGTTTTGAAGGTCCGGACAGCGAGCTGGTCAAAACCGAGAATTCACAACCGACGATACACACTACTTCTATAGCTATACTCAATGTTCTTAGAAAAAAGTATGGCTTAGAAGGAGATGTAACTGCCGGCTTTAGTCTAGGGGAATATTCAGCATTGGTATATGGTGGTGCACTGAAGTTTGAGGATACCGTAAAGCTTGTTAAAAAAAGAGGCTTGTATATGCAAAATGCTGTTCCTATCGGAAAAGGAAAAATGGTAGCTATTTTAGGATTAGAGCGTGAAGAAATATTTAAAATTGTAGAGGAATGTAAATCACTTGGACATATTGAACCTTCTAATTTCAATTGTCCCGGTCAAATTATTGTTGCAGGCTACAACAAGCCCGTTGAAATGGCAGCACAATTAGCTTTAGAAAGAGGCGCAGCTGCAGCTAATTTCTTATCTGTAAGCGGGCCATTCCACACTATGCTTCTTTTGGAGGCTGGTAACAAGCTACATAAGGAGCTTGAACATATAGAAGTTATTAATCCACAGATTGAATATGTAGATAATGTAACCGGCGACTATTTTAAAGAGGATGAAGATCTCAGAGAATTATTACGCCAGCATGTATTCAAGCCCGTTATGTGGGAAGATTCCATTAATTCAATGTTGGATAAAGGCGTGGATACCTTTATAGAAATTGGCCCTAAAAATATGCTGACCAGTCTTAACAGAAGGTGTGCCGAGAAAAAAGGTAAGAACGTTTGTTGCTACAATGTTGAAGATTTAAAAACACTTAATGATGCATTAAGAATTTTAGACAAGGCTTATGCTTAGAATAAAAAATATCCCAAATTATTCACGATAAATTCTAAAATACTTGTACATTTTAGCAATTTTCGTTAATAATTCGGGATTAAATAAAGAAAGGAAAAAACATTATGGAAATCAAAAAAGTTTTAATCTATGGCCCGGGACAAATGGGAAGCGGGATTGCTCACGTTATGGCTGCAGCAGGTGTTGAAGTTTTACTTCGCGGAAGAAGAGTTGAATCTGTAGAACGCGGTATAAAAAGTATCACAAAGAATTGCGACAGAATGATTAAAAAAGGCAAGATGACCGAAGACGATAAAGCAGATATTTTGTCCAGAATTGATGGCGGGCTTATCGAGTTTACTAAAGAAGAAAGCGATGTAGATGTTGCCATCGAAGCAGTGGCAGAAAACATGGCATTAAAAATGGAATTATTCCAAAAGTGGGATGAATTGTGCCCTGAAAAAACGATTTTTGCTACCAATACTTCTTCTCTTTCCGTTACCGCGCTTGGCGCAATCACTAACCGCCCGGAAAAAATGGTGGGCATGCACTTTTTCAGCCCTGTGTTTATCATGAAACTGGTTGAAATTGTTAAGAGCTTAGCAACAAGTGAAGAAACAATGGAAAGCATTATAGCACTTACTTCTCGTATAGGTAAAAGCCCTGTTCCTGTAAGCGATTTCCCAGGATTCGTAGGAAATAGAATCATGGTTCCTATGATGAACGAGGCCATTTATACTTTATATGAAGGCGTTGCAGATCCTAAGACCATTGATGATGTAGCAATGTTAGGCTTTAATCATCCAATAGGTCCTATCCGTCTTGTTGACGCTATAGGTCTTGATACAATTTTGTATGTAATGGAAGTCCTTTATAAAGAATTTGCAGATCCTAAGTACCGCCCTTGCCCACTACTTAAAAAGTATGTTGAAGCCGGCTGGTTAGGCAAAAAAGCCGGTAGAGGTTTCTACAACGATTATAAATAATGAAAGGATGATTTAAGTGTCAGAATACAAGAATATTTTATTCGAACAAAAAGATAGTATCGGCATTATCACCATTAATCGTCCGAAAGCACTTAACGCCTTAAATATAGATGTTTTTAATGAATTAAGCCCATTGCTTGATAAAATTGCTGAAGATTCATCTATTAAGGTCGTTATTATTACAGGCAGTGGAGAAAAAGCATTTGTTGCCGGAGCAGATATCGCATACATGCTTCCAATGTCCAGCCCCGAAGGTAAAGCTTGGGGAGCCGTAGGACAAAGTGCTCTTAACAAAATTGAAAACCTCCCGCAACCTGTCATCGCTGCTATCCATGGTTTTGCTTTAGGCGGCGGCTGTGAATTAGCAATGGCTTGTGATATTCGAATTGCTTCAGAAAAAGCCAAGTTTGGCCAGCCTGAAGTTGCTCTGGGCATTATCCCGGGATTTGCCGGCACTCAAAGATTACCAAGACTTGTTGGAAAAGGCATTGCAAAAGAAATCCTATTCACCGGAGATATGTTTAATGCACAAGAAGCTTATAGAATTGGCTTGGTCAATAAGGTTGTTCCAAAAGAAGAGCTGATGAATGAAGCTGAAAAAATGGCCGGTAGAATTTTAAAGAATGCACCTTATGCTGTTAGTCTATGCAAAGAAGCCGTTAATATTGGTTTAGAAACAGATTTGGATACTGGATCTAAATATGAAGGCGCCTTATTCGGTACGACATGTGCAACAGAAGATAAACAAGAAGGCATGACAGCCTTTATAGAAAAACGTAAAGCCAGCTTTACGGGTAAATAAAAACAAAAAAAGGACCCCCGTATCTCTCCCAATACGCGGGTCTTTTAAAAACATTATATTCTAGTATGTGTTCCTTATAGTCTTAAAAACAATTTATCACAAAGCAGAGTAAAAATCAAAAAAAATTTCTTCTAAATGATGGAGGCGTATAAAATGTTTAATCCAGTAAACCCCGAAGCCATTGGAGTTTTTGGCCTTATTGTAACTGTTTGGTGTTTTGGTGCAGAACAATTAGGCTTAGGTATAAAGGATGGCAGCCATAAAGATATTAACAAATCTTTAGCATATATTGCTATTTTATTTGGCGGCTGCTGCCAAGTCCTTACCGCTATAGCAATGTACTTTTTCAATGTGACCAATAATCCGGAACTCAGTATATATCTAGGAACCATATTTATTGATTATGGCGTCTTTTGGATCTTAATTGGTGTGTTTTTACTTAATGGTGGACAGAAAAAACAGATTGCTCACTTTTTCATTGTACAGTTTTTAATCTCCTCTGTTTTTTTGTACAAAGCCATTTTATTAGGTAAAATGTGGCCCCTCGGCACCGTTCTTTTATTTATATGTTGTCTCTTCATCGTACTGGTTCCGGCTTGGTATGAAAAAGGTGCTGCCTATACAAAGCTTGCGGGAATATTAAATCTGTTAATAGGTATATGTGCCGTCCCAATTTTTTTACATGCCTTAGGACTTTAAAAATAAAACATAAAAAAGACTAACAGCATAAACCAAATATACTAAGTCCCTTCTCTTTAATCTAACACTTAATATTCAAAGCCTGTAAAAAACTATGCTATTGGATCCATTTTGAAAACGAAAGGTCCCTGATTGATATGAAAATTTTAGTCCTTGTCAAAGAAACTATAACAACTGATGCAGTCATGCACATTACTAAAGATGGAAAAGTTGTTTCTTTAGACGAAACTTATATCATCAATCCATTTGATGAGTTCGCTATTGAAGAAGCTATAAGGATAAAGGAAAGGTTTGGCGGTGAAGTTGTATTGATATCTGCAGGTCGACGAGAAGCATCCTATATTTTAAGAAGTGGTCTTGCAATGGGATGTGATCGAGCAATACTGATGGTAACCTCAGAAAAAGAAAACCATTCAATCTGTGATATTTTAAAAGAAGCCATTCTAAGAGAACAAAACTTTGACCTTATCCTTGCCGGCTGGGTTTCATCTGATTACAATAATGCACAGGTTACAGGCCGCTTGAGTGAAGCACTCAATATGCCACTGGTTACTTTGGTAACCAATTTAGAAATTAAGTTAGATCAAAATACTGTTATATCAGAAAGAGAAGGGGATCTTTTTCTTGAAACTGTTGAAACAAAATTGCCTTCGATAATTGCCGTACAGAAAGGTATCAACCAACCACGTTTTCCAAAGCTCATCGATATTGTAGAGGTAAAACATAAAAAAATTGACACCATCACATCTGCTCATAAAACTAAGTTCAATGTAAGTACCCCCACATATTCTTTACCTCCAAAAAAGAAACACCAAATCATCGTGGATGGTAGTGATCCGGAAAAAGCTGTTCATCGGTTAATCAAAGAACTCAAAGGCGCTAAATTGCTTTAAGGAGGAAAAAACTATGAAAAATGTTTTAATTCTTATTGAGCATAGAAACGATAGGGTGATTAGAGTTTGTAGGCAAATTTTAAGTTTTTTCAGTTTAGCATCTTCACATACAGATGTATTTACTATAAATGCCTTTATATACGGTGAAAAAATTAATCAAAATGTTTATGATGAACTTTCCAAATTAGGTGTACATCAAGTTTTTTCTGCAATGGACGATACTCTTAATCATTATAATCCTGAAATATTAAGCCCTTTTTTTTCAGATGTTATCCAAACATTAGATCAGCAATACATCCTTTTTAGTAATACAGCCATTGGTAAGGATTTAGCACCTCGACTTGCGCATCAATTCTCTTCTGAAATGGTCAGCGATATCATCGATATCTCCATCAAAGATGGTTTGTTACGCTTCACTCGCCCTATTTATGGCGGAAAAATATTTGAATATATACAGCCTGAAGAAAGAGTGTTTGTGACCATAAGAGCAAATTCATTTGAAGAAACAAATTTAATCAGAAAAATGAACACGCAAATCAATTTTGTTCACTCAAAAAAGATTGAAAAGTTGATGTATATCCTTAAAGCAGCCACTCAAAAAAAAGAATCTGCCCAAGTCTTAACTGAAGCAGAAGTTATTGTATGCGGCGGTGGCGGCATGAAAAGCAAAAAAAACTTCGAGATACTTTATGAGTTAGCTGATTTATTAGGTGCTTCTGTCGGCGCATCAAGAGCTGCAGTAGATGGGGGTTACATCTCTCGTTCTGCATTGATTGGTCAAACGGGTAAACGGGTTAAGCCAAAGCTATATCTGGCATTTGGTGTATCTGGATCCATGCAGCATGCAGCAGGCATGTCTACAGCAGGCTATGTTGTGGCTGTTAACCAAGACCCCGAAGCATTAATATTTAATTTCGCCGACTTTGGGATTGTTGGAGACTTATTTCAGGTACTCCCTCTGCTCATTAAGGAGCTGAAAAAATACAAGGAAAACAATGACCGATGCATCAATCCATCAAGTGATGGGTTTTAGCATCTGTTATAGAGTATGAAAAATAGGAAACATGACCTATTCCTCTATAGATTGATGTAATCATACATCGATTTTGCCTAAAATAGCATCACCTATGCTATTAACAGCTCATACACTGTGTCATTTCCTATCCCTATACATTGCAAAATCAACTCTTCCAAGACTTGGCATCGTTATTGCTAAAACTATAACTGTTCGAACACTTATAGTCAATTACCTATCAAAGTTAAGTCAATTTAACTAATCAATACTTTATAACAAGGAGGTTTTAGGAACTTGAACAAATGGCAAGAAATGTACAAACAAAAGCTAAGCAGTGCTGAAGAAATTGTAAAACGTATTCCTGATGGGGCACTTTGTGCAACACCATGTGCGCTTGGAGAAGCTGTTGGCTTAGCAGATGCCCTTTATGATAGAGCAAAAAATGAAAATTTAACCGGCATTACACATCATTTGCTTTTAACACTAAAACCTATCAAATGTCTACAACCTGGCGGAGAAGACAATATGAGATATGTCTCTTGGTTTACCAGTGGATATGCAAGGAAACCCGTTCAAGAAAAACGTGCTGACTTCATGCCATGTTTTTATAAAGACGTTCCAAAGTATTGGAGTGAACTTGTCAAACCGGATGTTTTTTACGCAACTGTTTCATCAATGGATCAACATGGGTGGTGCAGCTTTGGCGGTTCAGCCAGTACAGGACGCGCTCAAATGTCCAGAGCAAAATATATTTTTCTAGAAATCAATGAAAATATGCCAAGAACACACGGTTCTCAATTTATACACATTTCAGAAGTAGATGCTATATGCGAAAATCATGTTCCCATGGCTGAACTTCCTGAAGTTCCTATAACTGAAAAGGACAAAACCATCGGAAACTATATCGCAGAACTTATTCCAAATGGTGCCACTATTCAATTAGGTATAGGCGGAACGCCCAATGCTGTAGCATCTGAGCTTAAATCTAAAAAAGATTTAGGTATCCACAGTGAAATGTTTGCAGAGGTAATGGTAGATTTAATCGAAGCAGGTGTTGTTAACAACAGCCGAAAAAATATCAATCGTTTTAAATCTGTTGCAGGCTTTTCAGCCGGAAGCAAACGGGTTTACGATTTCTTAGATGATAACCCCAGTGTAGAATTTCATTCTATTGACTATGTTAACGATCCATATGTCATAGGAACAAATGATAATTTCATATCCATCAATGCAACGATAGAAGTAGATCTCTTAGGTCAAGCGTGCTCAGAATCAATTGGCCCTAAGCAGTTTAGTGGTACCGGCGGACAGCTGGATTTTGTTAGAGGTGCCTCCATATCTAAGGGCGGCAAATCTATTTTGTCTACCTACTCTACTACTAAAAAGGATAGCATTTCAAAGATTAAGCCTATGCTTACCCAAGGATCACACGTAACCTGTACTAAGAATGATATTGATTATGTGGCAACAGAGTATGGTATTGCCAGATTAAAAGGTAAGACTGCTTCACAGAGAGCAAAGGAACTCATCCGTATTGCTCATCCGAAGTTTAGAGAGTATCTGACTCATGAAGCAAAAAAACTTTATTTAATACCTTAAATAGATACACAGAAATAAAAAGGAGTGATTTAAAAATGGCATTAATGAATGGTCAACAATATAGAGAAAGTTTGAAAAAAATGAGACCCAATGTCTATAAGTGGGATAAATTAATTGAGGATGTTACTACCGACCCGGCTACCAGATTACACATTGACTCTGTAGCACACTCTTATGACATGGCCTTTGATCCGGATAAAGCCTCCATATACACTGCTACTTCACATCTAACCGGTGAACAAGCGCATAGATGGAACACATTAAACCAAACCATTGCGGATCAAATGGGTAATTCCGATATGAAACGTGACCAATATAGATGGTCCGGCACCTGTCAAGGGGCAACTTGTGCGGGATGGACCGGTCTTAACGTATTATGGGCAGTTACTTATGACATGGATAAAGCCCTTGGCACTGAGTATCACGAGAGATTAAAAAAATATTTTCAATATGTTGAGGATAATGCCTTAGCTTTAGCAGGCGCCATCACTGATGCTAAAGGTAATAGAGCTCTCAAGCCTTCTCAACAATCTAATAAAGATTCTAATGTTCATATCAAAGAAGTCAGAGAAGACGGTATCGTTATCCGTGGTTATAAAGTTCAAATCTGTGGTGTGGCAGCAGCTCATGAAATCATTGTAGTCCCTGGCATGGGATACAAAGAAGATGACAAAGATTTCTGTATGGCAGTAGCCGTTCCCAGAGACATTGAAGGTTTAACCATTGTAGAAACCAGACGTGCAAATGACACCAGAGACGAGGAAGATGGATGGGATAATCCTAAAGTTGGCAACATTACTCAAGCATTCTTAATCTTTGACGACGTCTTTGTTCCTAATGATAGAGTATTTATGTGTGGAGAATACAAATACAGTGGAGCTATCATAGGAAACTTTGCAGCTATTTATAGAGCAGCCATCGGCGCTTGCGTTGCGGGTCAAGGAGATGTAATGTGCGGTGCTGCTGTTAATATGGCAAGAGCCAATGGTTTATCTCAAAAAGTTTTCCAGGAAAAGTTAAATAGAATGGCAATCAATAATGAAGTTACGTATGGACTTGGTCTTGGCGCAATGGCAAAAGGTAAGCAGCATCCATCCGGCCTATTCGTTCCAAATCCATTATTAGCTCATGTTAATAAAACTCAAGTTGCTTCTCTTCCATATGACACTAAAGTAATATGTCAGGATATCGGTGGTGGAATTGCTGAAACGGGATGTTTCCCATCATATGTAGATTTCCAATCAGCAACATACGGAGAAGATTTACACAAGGCTATGGACGCAGGTACAGATGGTGAATCTCGTGCACGTGCAGCAAGACTTGTAGAATGGTTAACCATGGGTTCAGGTGTCCCTGGATGTATGCATGGTGGAGGATCGCCTGATGGCGCGAGATTAGTAGTTAGAGCATTTACTAAGTGGGAAGACCTTGCAGCGGATGCCAAGCGTATTGCAGGCATAACCGGTGAGCTTAAGGAGCCCCCTAAGAAAAAATAAAATAAATTAAATCGTTTAAAAAGAACCCCTTACCATCCAGTAAGAGCGCCTAAATCTCAGCTTATTAATCTTTATATTTCTGTTAATATAAATTGAAAAAGTATTTTAAAAAAACAGATTCAATTTTGTTATCAGAATATTCAGTATGAAAAGCACCCTTCTTACCTAAGGGAGGGGATTCTTTTAAAATATAAAGGAGGTTTTTTTATAATGGCAATGCATCGAGAACATGGCACGGAGCACCCTTATGTAGCTTTAGGTATTTTTAAACTTCGATTACCCTTCATCCATTACAGATGGGAGTGGCCTGAATGCATTCAGGGACTTATCTTAGTTGCTGTTGCATTAGGTGCTATTCCGGTTCTTCAGGAAACACTTGGTGTTCCTTTTGAATTGGCTGTAGCAATGGTAGCCCTAAACGGACTCTTGTATATTTTACATCCTACTTTTGGCGATCCCGTATTCCCCGGATGGATTACACCTGCTATTCCCCTTATTTTGGCTTACGCAGGTGGATTCGGCGAAGGAATGGATCGAATCCATGCAATTATTGCTTTACAGTTAACCATGGGTGTTGTTTTCACATTTATGGGAGCAACAGGATTGGCAAAAAAATTAGTTTCTTTAGTGCCTATATCTATGCGAGCGGGCATCATCCTAGGTGCAGGTATCGCAGCAGTAGTCAGCGTAGTAAAACCCGGTGGACGAATGGAAGGCAAAGAAATAACCATTTTACTTGGAGCATTAATATGTTATATCATTATGTTTTCTTATCGATTTGTTATTGCAAAGGACAAAAACTCTTTCCTTAAATTTTTAGCTAAATATGGCATGCTTCCGGGAATGATCGTGGCTGCTGTTGTCGGACCTTTGGTTGGAGAACTGGCAGTTCCTCAAATCGAAATGGGCTTTACGCCTTTCGGAAACATTGTTGAAGTCATCAAAGGCTACACTGTTTTTGGAGCCCCCGGATTTCCTCCAATAGACTATTTCATCAAAGCGCTTCCACTTGTATTTGCAGCTTACATTATCGCATTTGGAGATTTTGTACTAGCAGAAGTCGTAACAAAAGATGCAGATACTATACGACAAGATGAAGTAATAGATTTTAATGCTAATAGATCTAATGTTATTTCCGGAATCAGAAACCTTATCATGGGACTAGTTGCTCCTTACGGCCCTCTAAACGGACCTCTTTGGGCAGGGGGAACCATCGCTGTTGCAGAGCGTTATAAGCATGGCCGAAAAGAAATGGATTCTATTTTTGGCGGTGCCGGCTCTTTTGTCATAGCTATGGCCATTGCCGGATTCTTAATGCCGATTATAACATTATTAAAGCCTGTACTTCCGGCAGGATTATCCTTAACACTTATTGTACAAGGTTTTGCATGTGCCTATATCGCAATGGATATGGTAAAATCCAAAGAAGAACGTGGTGTTGCAGGAATCATGGCAGTATTCCTCGCATTTAGAGGTGCTGCATGGGGACTGGCAGTAGGTGTCATTCTTCACCTAATCATCGGCGTCAATAAAACCTTAGCTGAAAAAAAAGAAGCAGCCGTTAAAGCGGCAGAATAAATTCCAATTACACTTAAAAAGGTTGCCCAATGTGTTTTATTTGGCAGCCTTTTCTTTTTATATTCTTACTATAGTCCAATATTTAAAAGGAGGAGCGTTATGAAGCATAAAATAGATGTTTCAGAAGAAAAATGTATCGGCTGTACCCTATGTGCCCTGACTTGCTCGATAGCTTTTGGGGAGGCATTTAATCTTACACAATCTTATATTGAGATTAAGAAGGACGATTTTAATGGGCTGACACATATTACATTTTCTCCCCTCTGTTTAAATTGCGGGCAATGTGCTGCCATATGCCCAACGGGCTGCCTCACACTTAAAGATAGTACCCCTGCTGCTTCGAAAGGAGGGATTTGATGTACGGATACACTGGTATTATGTTAGACATTAATTTATCCGGCAAAACGGTTAATCGCCTTTCCTTAGACCATGAAACCTTAAAAAAATATCTGGGCGGTGTGGGCCTGACCTCTAAGGTCATATATGAGCAAGTTCCAAAAGATGCTGACCCTTTGGGTCCGGATAATATTTTATGTTTTGCTACAGGTCCATTGGTAGGTACCAACATACCAACTGCTTGTCGAACAGAAGCTTCGGCCAAATCCCCTGCTACCGGGTTATTTGGAACCTCAAACTCAGGCAACTATTGGGGAAGTGAATTAAAGTTTGCAGGATATGATGGCATCATTATCAGAGGCCGCTCTGATACGCCTATATATATCAACATTAACAATGATACCATCGAACTGCTTTCTGCATCTGAAATCTGGGGAAAAGATTCATGGGACACCATAAAAACCATTAGAAAACATCATAAAGATGATGAAATTCAAATTGCCGCCATTGGTCAAGCAGGAGAAAATCTGTGCAGATTTGCCAGTATAGAAAATGGGCCTTACGACGCCTGGGGAAGAACCGGATTAGGCGCTGTTATGGGCTCAAAGAATCTAAAGGCTATAAGCATACGAGGCACTAACGGTATTTCGGTATATGATAAAAAAAATTTTTCAAAGACCGTCAAAAAAGCGTATCAACGCCTCAATCATTCACCTTTTTATGGACCATTCAAAAAGTTTGGGACAATGTTAGCTTCTGTTCCCTACTACGAATTTGGTGCCCTTCCCGGCAGAAATTTTCAAACAGGCACCATAGAAAATTGGATGGAAACAAGAAGCAGAAAGCTGGTTCATAAGTTCAGCTCCAGACATATATCCTGTATCGCATGTCCCATCGCGTGCGCTCACTGGGTAGAAATAGAGGAAGGTCCTTATCAAGGTTTAAAAATGAAAGACATGGAAATATCCCCCCTTATTGGTTTTGGCGCAGGATGTGATATCAATAACATTCCGGCTATCGTTAAATTAACTGAGATATGCCAAAGATATGGGATGGATATGATTTCGGCTGCAAGCACATTGGCTTTTGCCATGGAGCTGTATCAAAGAGGCATCTTAACTAAAGATGCAATTGGATTTGATTTTAAATGGGGTGATACCGATGCAGCCATTGAAATGCTCAATATGATCGCTCACAGAAAAGGAATAGGCGATATCTTAGCGGACGGAACCAAGCTTGCCTCCAAACGTATTTCTAAATCAGAATATTATGCTATGCATGTAAAAGGTTTAGAAATTCCTATGTCGGATGCTAGAGGTCGATGGTCAACCTGGACATTTGGCAATATTACTAATATTCGTGGCGGCGACCATCTGAGGAATCGTAACCCATTGGAGAATTTAAGGTACAATGAGAATCCAATTCCCTATAAAACAGAAAAATTTGCTTTTGATGAACAATTGTATGATGAATTTGATATGTTTGAGGATATTAAGAAGGAAGTATTTGACTCTGTTTCTATGGATGTAGATATAGCCAAAATGTCTAAGTGGTCTGAAGACTTAATATCCGTTTATAATGCCCTTGGGATGTGTATTAGACCCCCTGTATTGCAGAGTATTGGCCCTTCTCTCCTATCCGAGCTGTATTTTACTTTAACAGGTATAGCTGTATCACCGGAAGAAACCATGCTGGCCGGGGAAAGAATATGGAACCTTCAAAAGCTGTTTAATATAAGAGAGGGTGAAAAAAGCCAAGACTCTTCTTACCCAAAAAGATTTTACAAGGATTATTTGCCTGATGGTGCCGGCAAAGGTCGCATTTTAGACGAAAGCAAAGTACAAGATACTTTAAAAGCTTACTATGAATTTAGAGGCTGGGATAGAGAAACCGGCATTCCTACTAATGAAAAACTTAAAAAATTAGATTTAGTGTCGAACCAAAGTGATAAATTCCAATAATAAGCAACGGCAATTATCGGAATTATTCGTCAATTATGTATGCAAATTACGTAAAAATTGTTATAATATGATATATTGACGAATAGAAAGGAAATGCTTATGCGTATATTTGAAGAAATGAGTAATTATAGCATTAAAGGTACGGACACTGTTAGGGAAGCTCTGTTAAAATTCAAAGAGTTGCAGACATGTACTTTATTCGTTATTGATAGTGAAGAAAGTATCATTGGTGAGGTGTCCTTTAACTATTTAATCGACATTATCGTAAATAGTGATTCATTGGATCAACCTATCTCTTCATGTATCGAGAAAACATCTGTCATCCTTTTAGATGAAAGCTCTTTAAAAGATATTAATATAGAAAAACAGATTAATTTACACGATCATAAGATTACAGGCATTGTACAGGATGGTGAATTGGTCAATATCACTAAAAAGTGTGATATGTATGAAACTTTATCCTACTATTATTATTCTATGTACGAAAAACTTTTGTTTATATTAGAAGGTGTGCATAATGGTATACTTGCTATTGATGATGACGGCTTAATTATTATTTTTAATGCGGCTGCTGAAAGAATTTTTAATATTAAAAAAGAAGATATTATAGGAAAACACATTAGAAAGCTTGACCGAACCATGGGGTTATATAAAATCATTGAATCAGGAGAACCACAGTTCAATGTTAAACATACCATTAACGGTTATACCATTATTACGAATCGTGCACCTATTATAAAAGACGGAAAAATTATTGGTGCTACTGCAGTATTTCAGGATATATCTGAAATTGAAAAATTAAACAATGAACTTCAAATCACTAAGAGCTCATTGGAAGAAATTGAATCCATCATCGAATCCTCCTATGACGGTATCATGATTGCCGATAATGAAGGGAAAGTTTTGATGGTCAATTCCGCATGGGAGCATATCTGTGGTATGAAAAGAGAAGAAGTTGTCGGTGAAAGAACTAAGGATTTAGTCAATCAAGGCTTTTATAATAAATCAGCTGTTGAAACAACATTAAGAACCGGTAAAACCTCTACGGTTATGCTAAAAATGACTTCCGGTAAAAATAAAGGTCAAAAGATTCTAGGAACCGGAACTCCCCAGTTTGATAAAAACGGAAATCTGGTCAAAGTTATTGCTAATATACGTAATATCACAGAATTGATTGACTTAAAAACTCAGCTGGAACAAACCAAAGAGTTAACACAGAAGTATTCCAGCGAAATTATGGAAATGAGACGATTAAATCAAAAATTCCCTGACATCATTGCAGTCAGCTCCGAAATGCAGGCAACCATGGAAATGGTGTCACGGGCTGCAGAAGTAGATGCAACGGTACTCATTACAGGTGAATCAGGGGTAGGTAAGGAATTGAT
>JANQMT010000195.1:0-3772 GCA_028279945.1 Clostridia bacterium | reverse complement strand
TGTGATTCCTCCAATTGAATATGTAAAAGGCGTAAGAGAAATCTGTAACAAGTATGACATATTATTAATAGCAGACGAGGTACAAACAGGATATGCACGAACCGGAAAAATGTTTGCAAGTGAATACTGGAAAGAAGCAGGAGCAGCACCGGATATTATGACCAGTGCAAAATCTATAGCGGGAGGTCTTCCGTTAAGCTCAGTAACAGCAAAGGCGGAGATAATGGACGCACCAGGAGGAGGAGAAATCGGCGGGACTTACTGTGGCAACCCGGTTTCAGTAACTGCAGCATTAAAAGTTATCGAAGTGATAGAAAGAGACAACCTATGCGATAGAGCCAATGAGATTGGTGAGAGATGTATGACTAGATTCAATAAGTGGAAAGAGAAATATGAAGTGGTTGGTGACGTCAGAGGCCTTGGTGCTATGATGGCCATCGAATTTGTTAATGATAAGGCGTCTAAAACACCTAATAAAGAAATTGTAGGCAAGATTGTCGGTGATTGTGCTCAGAAGGGACTCATCACAATGTCTGCAGGTGTTAAAGGCAACATTATGAGATTCTTAATGCCATTGGTGATTACGGATGAGCAAATTGACTTTGGACTGGACATTATGGAGAATGCTATAGAAAAGTATGCTAAATAATTAATTGTATAAATTATTAGATAAAAGTCTTAATAATAAGAACAGAGCTTTAAAAACAGCTTTGTTCTTTTTTTATGGGTTAAAGAAATAGTTTGAATTTTCAAGTGTTGCGACGTTTTTTTTAGAATCTAAAGATATGGAATGAGTATTGCATATAGAATATGGTTACTAGAATATATTATTATATTTTGAAAATTGCAAATATTCATTTTGCTAATTATAATTCAAATTATTCTATGAAAATGACTAAAAAAGTACAAGTATTTTGGAATTGATCAATGAATAATCTGGGTTAAAAATGAAAGGTGGAGGATTTATGGCAGTAAAAAGGCTTAAATTTAACAAGGAAAGCTGCATTGGGTGCCAGTTATGTATGCAAGTTTGCTCCGGCGTACATGAAGGACAGTTCATCCCAAGCAAAGCAAGACTACAAATCGAATCCTACTATGATAAAGGAGGAGATATTAAGGTTGACAAGCACATCTGTATATTGTGCGGAATTTGTGCAAAGCAATGTCCGTTTGATGCCATAACAGTAGATGACAAAGTTACGGTTGAATTCGACAAATGTACCGGATGTGGTATTTGTGCTGAAAAATGTCCACAACATGTTATTGCCATTAGAGAAGAAAAAGCGATCATATGTGATACATGCGATGGTGAACCATCATGTGTTAAAACATGTCCACATGGTGCTTTAAAATATGAGTAAGAGGAGGCAAAAGAATAATGTTAGGATATCAAAATAAAGTATTGCGTATTAATCTAAACAATAAAACATATTCAACTGAGCCTTTGAACATGGAATGGGCAGAAAAATATATTGGAGGAAAAGGATTAGGGATTAAGTATATATATGAAGAATTAGCACCTGGTTTAGATCCATTATCCAGTGGTAATAAACTGATGTTCATGACAGGGCCCCTAACAGGTACATCTGTTCCTTGTTCAGGCAAATTAGCAATTATATCAAAATCACCTGCAACGGGAACCATATTGGATTGTTCCATAGGTGGGCATTCTGCGGTTAAATTAAAGTATGCAGGATACGATGCGGTCATGTTTGAAGGTAAACTGGCTCAACCCGGATATATATCCATTGCGGATGATCAAGTAGAATTTGTAGACGCTGCGGATTTATGGGGGAAAGGCTCTCATGAAACAGAATCTGTACTGGCAGAAAAACATGGAATAGATACGACAATATTATCAATAGGACCGGCTGGTGAGAACCTGCTGCCCATAGCATGTATAAACTCTGATTATTACAGACAAGCAGGCCGTGGCGGTATTGGTGCCATAATGGGCAGTAAAAACCTAAAAGCTGTAACAATTAAAGGAACCGGCGGTGTAAAGGTTAATGATATCAAAAACACCATAAACAGAGTTTCGGAAATCCTAAGAGAAGACACGGTTTCAGATGATAACTATTGGGCTTATACAGACGGTACGGCGGGTCTTGTAGAAGCATGTAACGACGGTGGAATACTTCCGTTTAAAAACTTTTCTGATGCTACAGACGAAAAATGGGTGAACTATAATTCAGAAGCAATGCAAGCCAATCGTGACGGCAAAAAAGGCTGTGGAAGCTGCGGTTTAGGCTGTGGCAACTTTACAAAAATCGGAAATGCAATTTGTGAAGGACCTGAGTATGAGACTATAGCAGGAGCAGGACCAAACTGTGGTATCTCTGATCTGGAAACCATCGTAAAATTTAATCAAGTATGTGACGATTTGGGTATGGATACCATCAGTGCATCTGCCATCCTTTCTTATGCAATGGAAATGACAGAAACAGGAAAGAAAGACTTTGGCATCAAATTTGGTGACAAAGAAAAGCTGATAGAATATCTTGATTTAATGGCAAGCAAAGAAGGCGTCGGTACAGAATTGGCTATGGGAACAAAAGTACTGGCAGATAAATTTGGCGGTGAAGACATCGCAATGCATTCTAAAGGTCTGGAATTCCCAATGTATGACCCTAGAGGTTCATGGGCAATGGGGCTTGCATATGCAGTGTCTGACAGAGGCGGCTGCCACATGAGAGCGTATCCTGCTGCTGAAGAAGTTTATTCTGGATCGGTTCCGCCGTATACGGCGGAAGGTAAAGGCGAATTGGTTTATGGAATGGCTTGCTATAACGCGGTTAAATTCTCATTGATATTCTGCGATTTCTGGGCGTTGGGACTGGATACAATGGCAGAGATTATGACATTGGTAACGGGTAAAGCATTCACAGAGGATGACATGAATACCATTGCTGCACGAGTCATTAATCTGGCTAGAGCTTTTAACCAAAGAGAAGGCTTTAACAGGAAAGATGACACGGTGCCAAAGAGAATTATCAATGAAGCTTTAAAAACCGGAGCTGCGGCAGGACAAAAAATACCTGAAGCAGATTTCAACAAAATGCTGGATGAATATTATGGCGCTTTAGGATGGACAAAAGATGGAAAAGTACCTGAAAGTATGATCAATGAATTATAAAAATAGGTGATAAAAATGCAAATTAAAATTTTGCTTAAAGGGTATTTGGTAAAACATTTTGATGGTGAAAAAGAGCGAATAATGGAATTTGATGACGGAATCAGCATAAGAGAGACTGTAAAAATTATAGGATTCGATCCTGAATCAAAAAAGTTCGGTTTTGTAGCTGTAAACGGGCAACGGTCTAGCATTGACCAATTGCTGAAGGATGGAGATGAACTAAAAATATACCCGAAAATGTCAGGTGGATAAAAAAATTGCTTGAAAAGACTGAAAAATCTTGATATATTATTATCAAGTAAAAAATTTGGAAAGGCTTTGATAATTTTAATAAATAAAAACTTTATAATATGTCATGTGTAATTTAATGTGTAAATTCTTTAGACATAAAGGTTTTTATTGTTATATAAAGCTTCTTTCCGATGTATAGTTTTCAACTACGTTTGAAAGGCCTTTTGCTATTGTTTTTGCAAAAGGCCTTATTTTTTTACTTTTTACTAAGTGCAAACAAATTGCCAAGTTTGTTTGCGCATAGTACTTATATTTGTTAGGGAGGGACAACAAATATGACAAATTTTAAAGATGCCAAAATATTGGACATCAATCTAACAGACCAGACCTATGAGGTCAAAACAC
>JANQMT010000054.1:0-26531 GCA_028279945.1 Clostridia bacterium | reverse complement strand
TGGTCAATTCCTAAGAAGAATTTTGAAGTAACCCCAACCCCCTGGATGTCTCCTTAGTGCTTATGAGTATTCCAGCATAACAAATTTACATTTTGTTTCAATAAGAATAAAAATAACACTTCTACCATTTAGAAGTGTTCCCCCACAGAACCAGTTCTGGGCATTTTTTGTAGTATTAAATTTTTCTTTGCAATTGATAATAATTATCATTTTCAATTAATATATTACCACTTAATAGCAGCAATGTCAATATAAAACTTTTAAAAAATAAGATAATGTTGTAAGTGTCGACTTTTTTCAATAGCTTTTTACTTAAACTCATTCAAAGAAAAATGGAATAAATTTTAGACAGCTGGCCATTTATATAACTGCCTCTTTAATGTTTAAAAGACCAAATTCGAAAAAAAACACTCCTAATATATAGAAGTGTTCCCCCATAGAACCAGTTCCGGGAATTTTCTTAGTATTTAATTTTGCTTCGTGTTGCATTAGTTATTTGCTTATCATTTTCCTCGGAAAATCGACTACATATCTGTATTGTTTTCCACAGTGAATAATTACCTCTTTCTGTCCCTTTTTTAAAATATTAATCTCTATATGCATTTCACCATACCCATCATGGTCGAAAAGATTAATGTACAATTCTCTTAATTTTTTAAGAATAGTTTCATTTGTTGTCATTGCCATTAATAACACCTCGCTAAAACTTATTTTCACGCATTAAAAATAATTACCAATCTTATGTTTCATTTTCCACCCATCATCTTTGCTCTATTTTGTAACAGGTGAATTATAAATTAAATGTTCTCTATATCTCAGTGATTTCCTTTTTTATACTCTTTATATGCTCTTAAACAGTAGCTTTAGAATATCAAAAGCAAGCAATTTATTCTTTAAAATAATAAAATAACACCCCTAATAATTCAAGAGTGTTCCCCCACAGAACCAGTCCGACCATTTCTTTCAGAATTAAATTTCACCTTAAAATCATAATAGCTACTGCTCTTTTCCTCTATCTTTTTTGTAAATAGGTTCTCTTGAACAATCTGCCTCGTATTTGTACATTTTTCGTAGTTAATAATCACCTCCCAAAAGTGCCTATATTAGTAACATACTGTACAGCGCTTCCTTACCTTGGTTATTCATAGAAACATACTGTTCTGATAAACTAAGGTATCATCATACGGATAAGATTTTTCGCTTTAAAAAGCCTAAACAATTTATGCATACATGGACTTTGTCCTTCCATTAAAGAAAATGGTTGGCTCAAAAGAATTTAACCTGGTATGGCGGCTCTATCCGATTAGAAAAAAAGTTGTCTATTATAACACTTAGCTCTGTTAGCGGCTCTAAGCGTCAAATTCTAATTTATTCAGTTATTAGAGATTGTAATGGGAAAAAGAAATTCAAAATCTGAAAAGATTGGACTTGGTGCTGTTATGCATAAGTCATCTAATGCTATTTTCTTGCAATAATCAGCCCTTGTACGCTTAAAGTTTGATTCATTTAGAATGCTTATTTGGCAGTTGTTTTTTTATTATGCTTTATCAATTGACTATAACCGGCAAATCTCTATCCCCTTTTAAATTTTTGATCCCTATTTGAATTTTACCATATTCATCATGGTCGAATAGATATATACATAAATAGTTTTTTAAGAACAGTTTTATTTATTGTTCTGAATAACACCCCTCTTATTTTTCTGTTTTTTCTTTTTTATTGATAATAATTTTCATTTTCAATACCATGCTATCATTCCTAACTTATCCTTGTCAAGAATATTTTGTATTTTATTTACAACAAACAAAAGGGACGGTTCTTTTTGTTTGATAAAAAGAACCATCCCTGATCTTTCTTATAGGTGTACACGGTATTACCTCTTTGTTTTGTTCTTATAGTCTTCAAAAGTGTTGTTTCGGATGACATTAGTACCTTCAAATTGAATGTTTACAGTGCCTTCTTTTTCAAGGAAGTCAGCATTGTTAACAATGGTGCAATCCTTAATAATTGCATTTGTAGCGTTACCTTTGTTAAAGAGTCCTAAAGCTTTCCATGAATTATCATGGAGATAACAGCCAAAGAGATTTAACCTATCCGTATCCACTGCATATACGCCATATACGCCGCATCCCTCTAACTCGCAGTTTTCCAATGTAACCTTTTTACAATTTTCTATATCCACTACGCTGCCTTTTCGCTTGGGGGTTATTTTGGTATTTCCGGTCTCTTGGTCGATTTTGTGGCACGCTTTGATATTCTTTAAGACAACATTTTCCGAATCCTTAATCATAAAAATTTGAAAGTCTACCTTGCTTCCTAAAATCCACACATCTTTGTCTCCTGAAATGGTGAAATTTTTTTTATTTTGAATGACAATGGGTTCATCAATGATATACTCGCCGGAAGCGATGACAATATAAGAACTGTCTTTTGCACCATTAATCTTTTCTTGTATATCATCGCCTTGATTAATTTTCACCATTTTATTCTCTTCATCTGTTTTTGTTAATACAGTGGCTTTTGTTGTATCATTCATTTTAATAAATACGCTTGTAAAAATGAGTAATATAAACAAAAAAGAAGCTACTCTAATCTTATCAACTTTATACATGTACACGCACCTCCCTACGGCTCATCTTTCTTATAGAATAAAAGTGTATAGTAACTGGTATTGCTTTCGGCATATTCTCCGGCTATTATGGATGAATTGGAATGGTCCAGGACTTTTAATCCTGAAGCATTCTCTCTATTCATGATCTCAAACAATGTCATAATGGTGGGTGGTGAATCAAGATAGTCATTATCCATACGACTGACAGCTAAAAAATCCCTTTTTTTGATGGCCTTAATACTTATTTCATCCATTTCTTCTGCTTTATCAGGTGTCAGGTAATGGGAAAAATCAACGGACCCAATGACTATGCATTCTTTATCGCCTATACACGCCAATATTATATTTGCAAGTTTCTTTGAATTTTCTATTCCCAGATTCCCATGAAGAACCAGTGGTACTATTTGTACTTCCGGTAAATAATACTTAACATAAGGAATCAAGGCAGCAATGGAATGCTCATCTTCCAGAAGGTTCATATCTTCTCCTGCACTGGTTTTTTCTGCAATCTGTTTCACCATGTCTTTTTCGGCTTCCAATATCCCGAAAGGGGTCTGCCAGTTCCAACTGCCTGTATGTATCTTATCTCTGCCAATACGTCCATGATTGGGTCCTATCAGGACTATGACATTAGGATTATTGGCAGCGATTTCTTTGAAAAAATGTGCAATCATATGATCGGCAAGTAAATGATGGGGCGTAACACCCCCTAAAACATTCAAATCGCTTACTTCAATCGTTTCAGCTTTTATAACTGAGGTCATAAAGCTTTTTTTATCATAATATCGGCAAGTAATCGCAGGGGCAGCTACCAAAGCGTTCTTCTCTCCCTTTATCTCTTTTAGATATTGCCCAGTATATATACCAATTATTGCTATAACCATTAATCCTAAGAAAATGAATATCTTTTTTTTCATCATTCTTCTGCGCTCACTATCGTAATCACACTTGGCTCTGTAAACCCATGGGCTCTGCTCTTTCCATGAAGTATAACGCCGCTGTCTGCCGTGTATTTTCCAGGTGCAATAACCCTTGCTAAGTATCGGATGGTCTTTGATTGCTTACTATTAGGCGTATAATAATAAGCAAAGGTTATTTTTTGTCCATTCACGCTTCCCCAGTTATAGTCTCCCCGTTCCCCTCTATTAAACGGTTGAACGTACTTAAATCCGGAAGGTAGGACATCTGTAATTTCATAATATCCATCCGGAGCATTTTGATCAAATTCAAGTGTTAACTCAATATCAATGATATCCGATTGAGTAAAAGTATTGGTTGCTTTACCATTTACACGATAATACCTTTTGATCCCCACAAGGCTGTCCCCTTCTTCAGCCAACTCTTTTACCGGACCTATATAATTAACTGCCAGCTCAATATCTCCTTTAATATCATCAAATGTGATACCTTTCAATTCATCTCCGGTCAATACCAATCTGTATCTATCCAATCCATTAATCTCCAATTTCTCAGACTTATTATTGATATCATAAGAGAAGCTGCTTTCCTTTTTAGTATCAGGTGTTTTTGAAGTTATATAGATTAACCTTTCCAGGTTGGTAAGGATTTCATCTGTAGAGTTATCCATAACATACTGGAATAATTCCTCATGACCAAGCAGATCACTTTTTATACCTATAATGGCACACAAAGCCGTCAGCTTAATATTCTCATCTCGATCACTTCCGGCATTCAGGTATACATAAGGCTTAACAACTTCACCGTATTTTTCAATGACCTCTCTGTAAATCTTTTCTGCAGATGCATCGTCTCCAAATTCAGAAAGGGCAATACCATAATATAGTTTCTCCTCCAGGCTAATATCTTCACTTTCTAAAAGTTTATAGATATCAAGTAGTACCGGTTCATCTAAAGACGCCAATCCCCAATAACAGGCAGCTAAATCTAGTAATGTGGTTTTTTCATCATCTATATGATTATAAAAATATGATTTTAAATCCACCTCATCAAAGGTCGCTTTAGCCGCTGAGCATACTTTTGCAGAAAGAACCGGCCTGCTGCTGTCATAAGAAAAGAGTGCAATGCCGCCATCATAAATTTGGTAATCGCTTAAATCCTCCTCAAAATCGTTGATATATTCCTTATCAAAATACTTTTTCAAGTATTCTCCTGCAATCTTACGGGATAAAACCTGATCCACTCGCTGTCCCCAAGAATAATATAGAGCGTTGAGTGTTCGATAATATCTGGAAATCTCTTTGTTGTAAAACACTAATTCGGTTATGGCATTTTCACCGGAAATATTAATCCGATTAGATATCTCCATACCTTCAGCCAAATCAAGATAATCTGTCCTAGCTGTTTCCAAAATATTTTCGACCACTTTAAATTCTTTCTTCACAGCATCCTTCAATCCACCTGATTCTGCATATACATTAATAAAGTAGTTCCCAGGTTCTAAGGACTCAAGCATAATATGACTATAATTGCCTGCCTGACCTTCTGCTTTGTATGTCGTCTGTTGATGATTGGGGCCTTCTAATACAACTTTATAATCTACCTTATCCCCTTGGTTCAATTCTGTACCAAATACTCGAAGAGATATACCCGGCTGGTCTTGTGCAAGATAGATATCATTGAATATCAGGTTAACAAAAAAGGGTAGCTTTGCGTTAATATTCTCTCGTCCGCTTCCTGCTCTTAAATCTTTTGTTATCCCTTGGTATGTAATACGCCAGGATGTAAGATTGTGAGGTAGTGTAAATTGCAGTGATCCTTTACCATTCTTATCTGTCTTTATGGATCCGAAGTATGCATTATCCTTAAAGTCGTATCTCTGCCCTGCCTCATCTCCACCTTCTCCGCACTCAGCAAAGTTTGGTTTTTGCTCATTGCTCTTATAAGAGAAATATTCTGAGAGTATTCCTGTACCAAAAACATAGCTGTAAAGATCACCGATCGTATGGACTGACTGACCCCGCATTGCAAAGAATGCTTCATCTACAGCACTGATATTCACTTCAGATTCACATGGATTCCCATTTATATCGCTGACTTCAATCTCCATGTTGACGATATCCCCTGGCTTGTAGTAATCTTTGTCCCGTGTAATCTTTATATCCAGTTCTTTTTCCGTATAATCATAGTTCAAACCAAGGCTTCCTGCGTTATATACTTTAACGCCGTCAAAATAGACCATTTTAACATGTGCATTGGGAATATATGATTCAGCAAATTCAAAAGACATCTTGCTATCATGGACTACGTCAGCACTTTGAATACCATTTTTAAGGATCATATAAAGCATCCGCCCTTTTTCACTCACTTCAAATTCTTCTCCATTTTTAAGCATTACAAGGTCAGCTTTTTCTTCTGTTTTAAACTTATATTTATTATTATTTTCCTTAAGCGAATATTCCTCTGCCATGTCCATATTTTCAATTTGTGAAGCGTTAAAGTAAGATTGATAAAGATATATGGTCTCTTTCACTGCACGATTTTTTTGATCATTTCCTATCACTTCTATAAAGTAACTGTTATGGTTTAAAAAGTTTGTATAAGGCAGCTCATATACGGCTCGACCATTAACGGTATGTATTTCAAATTCGTCCAGCACATTTTCCACCGTATAATATCGATATTTTTTTCGGGTTACTTTATTGATAAAGTCGTAATATTGACCAACTTCTTTTTTATCCCATCTCCTCTCAATCAACTTCCCTTTTAACGGAATATTGACTGAATCTCCTTTATAATTTTTCATATCATATGCATGAAGATCATGGTTATTCAATCGGTCAAGCACTATTTTATTACTCTCAATCTCTGCAACAAATCTGCCTGGTTCTACTTTTCCTTTGCCATAAATCATAATATCTCTTGGAAAAAGCGCAAAGGATGCATAAGCATACACTTCCTCTTCCTCTGCAGCGGCATTGTTGACCATACAACTAATATATTTAGGCTGCCAGCTAATGGGATCCGTGTTTTCGAAAGTAGACTCCGGTTCAAATTTTATAGACACATGCCCATTGCTGTTACAGCTAATATTTCCTTCTATGGTTTTCAAATAATCATACCAGCCATATCCTCTATAATACAACTTTAAACCGGCTACCGGGGAGCCTTCAAAGAATGAGGCTTGAACGTCCAGATTAACGCTTTCTCCTAAAACAAGTGCCTTTTTATCCGTATTTACATCAATTTTATAGGCCGGCTTGGTATATTTTTTTACTTGAAAATACCTTCGATTAATAATCTCTTCATCAGACTTTACGGTCATGTAATAAGATCCCGGATTAAAGTTTTCGTATTCCAGCGAGCAAGTGTAAGTCCCATAAGGTGACACTTCAACTTCCTTAGATACCAGTACGGATGATGTCCTTTCGTCATATCTGTTATATGTATATTTTTCTATCTGAGCCGTTAATTTTTTAAGTCTGCCGTCATGCCTTGGCTTTGCCACACCCCAAACCTGTACCGTATCCGTTGGTAAATACATCCCTCTATCCAGATATAAATATGACCAGTATTTCTCAGCAATGTTTGTAAACGCATCTTCGTACATATAGAGATAGGGTCTGCTGTCAATATACGTAATAAAAGGCAGTCTGTCCTTTGCTAAAAGGGTTATATAATGCTGGTTTTCTTTATTTTCTTCACTCAATTCAAACTCTGCAATTCCTTTTTCATTGCTAATACCTAAGATAATACCTTCTCCCATGACTTCAACACCTGAAAGAGGTTCTCCCGTACCAATATCATTGACCCATGCAAGGGATTTTTCCTTACCCATCATGATATATACAGACATGTCATTTACCTGCATATGCGTCATGTACTCTTTATCTTTGTAAGATGCTGAGACAAGATAATATCCTTGCTCTACACTAGAAGGAAATACCATCACCTGTTTGTACCAAGGGCTGCCCATATCATAGATTTTGCCTCTAAATGACATGGTTTCTTGAAGTACAGATTTGTCAAATCGATTTTTTTCATGATTTTTCACTGCCCAAAAAGGCTGATGATCATTTTTACTCAAATCATTTAAAAAATCATTTTCATTGTCATAGCGATATAACTTAATGTCCAGTTCTTTATCTTTGTAGTACTTACTCGTATAAACACTTAATACAGGAATTTCCTTAGAGGTATAATTGTACATTCTATTGGAAAAATTCAAGAAATCTTTATTGTTTTTAGTTTCTGCTTTTCTTTCAGTCTGGAACTGAAATATATAATCTTCATTAATAACTTCGCTACTGTTTTTCAAGCCAATTCCTTTTTTAAGCTTTACCGTATAGACGGTGTCATAATCAAGGCTTTCAGGTACAAAAACCACCGTCTCTTTATGCGTTTCAAATGTACCTTTTACCTTGGGTGTTATTTCAAAAAACGCATTGGGATTGCCAATGCCCTCATGTGTAAAGGTTATCTCTATCCCTGATTCTATGGGAACATAAGTAGCCTTGTTCCTGGGAAGGGTCCTTATAATGCGAAATGCTTTCCGGGTTTGAAAGGCTTTAGATATTTTAATGCCTTGGTCTTCATTTTCAACAGCAATCTTATAAATACTGTTGTTTTTCAGTGCCTCTTCAAACCGAAGGGTATATTCGCTTCTCGATACCTTATCAACAGAAAATGTTTGCTCAGGTATTACACGGATGGATGACTCATTTAAAGACAAGTCAATATGGTCATCAACGTATATTTTAAATTTGGAGTTAATATCTACGCCGGCTGTGTCCTCATCTACAGCCTCAATTCTTATCTCTTCTGTAGAACCACTCAGCAGCTCCTCTATGGTTTCAAATTTTTTCTTATTCTCTGTATCCAACCTTCCGGTATTAGATGGTGACGAGTTAAACAGCCAAACACTACCGCCAACCCCTCCCAGCAATACTGCAATCACCAAAACGATGACATACCATTTTTTAAATAACACCTTTAGCTTCAAACTTACCGCCTCCTAATTACAAGAAAAATCTATCTTAATGCATAATCAAAACATCTGATGTTTTTTTGATCATGCTTAATACAACACAATTAACAAATTTGGAAAAAATATACCATTTCTATTATATATGAATATCATAGAAATACTAGATAAAAATAAAATTCCGGAGAAAATCTTATAATAGATTCTCTCAGGAATTGTATACATATGTTATTTTTTATCTTCATCAAAAATAACAGTGGTTTCTCTTTTCTGTATATGATGTATATTTTTTTATTAACCTTCTTATCATCACGAGATCATATTGGTATCACTTTCCAGCCCTGCTTGTCTTATCACCTTTATACTTTCATGCATCAAATCCATCCCCTATGTTTCTATGCTGAAAGTTGTATATTATTAATAGAAAGTTAATATACCTATAAATAATATTGATGCTAATATTACTAATAATACTGCTACTAATCCTATTACTTTCTTCCTCTTCATTTTGTTCTCCTTCGTCTATATATTTGTGTTTTTCCCTTTACGCATATATACTAATAGTATAATACGTCGATTTTTAAGGGTATTCCACTATAGTTGTATTTTAAGAAGAGGTTAATTTATGCATATGATGAATCTTAACTATGCTAGCCTAAACACTAATGACTGGATAAAAATGAATACAATATTAGAGACGATCGCTGCTTATGAGTCAATTTCAGAATTTTGCTGTGCTTTTCTTGAGATTCTAAGAGATATCATTCCTTTTACAAACGGTCATTTTATTTTTTATGATCATAATAACCATATTTTAAAACCTGTATCCTATCGACTAAATATCACTGAAAAAAGCCATAATGAATATCTTCAGTATTACCATAAAATAGATGATCTATTTCTAAAAGCATTTAACACGCCTGTGCCTAAGCGTAGTACAGATATAATGAATTACAATTCATGGAAAAAAACCGAGTTTTTTAATGACTTTCAGCTAAAAAACAGATATTATTATGTTGCTCTTTGTGATGTACATTTTATTGGTAAGCTTATCAGCAGCATTAGTTTAATTAGACATAAGAAAAGCCCTGATTTTAGGGTAAAGGAGTTAATTTTTTTAAAACTGCTTTCACCACATATAGGTAACCATTTACATAAATTAGCAGTGATTGATGCACTTAAATCATCTAATGCCAAAAGGTTCTCCGATATTATAGAAAGTAATCAGCGAAAATATAACTTATCCCGTAGAGAAAGTGATATTGTCAATTTAATTTTTAAAGGCTTTAGTAATGCTGATATCTCCGACGAACTTTTCATTTCAGTTGATACAGTTAAAAAGCACACCAACAATATTTTTAAAAAAACACTGGTTAGCAATCGCACGGAATTAATAACTTTTTTATTAGATATTTAGTGATAATCTCAGATAACGCTATGCTGTTAATAGAAAACTGATATCCCAATAAATAATACCAGCAATAGAATGATTACTAATACTACTACTATTCCTATTAATTTATTTCTCTTGATTTTTTTCATTAACATATCTCTCTTCTTTTTTCGTATTAGCTTATTAATCTCCATTTATTTATTCCTCTCTATGTAAATATCTTTATCCTATTTTATAAATATTATGTGATGGTTTTGTGAAGAAACACTATCATTCATTAATCTTGTGAAAAATAATCTCCTAAAAATTTCAAATTAGAGTTTTTGCTAAAATATTCCTTATTAATTAAATTCAATTCAAACCAAAATTCCACACCAAATTTTCTGTTCACTACACTATATTTTTCTTGATGATGTTCCATAATTGATTTCACTATTGAAAGTCCCAGACCTGTCCCTCCATACTCTCTGGAACGCGCTTTATCCACTTTATAAAAGCTTTCCCAGATATTTTTCAGATCTTCTTCCGGAATATTCTCACCGGAGTTAATGACTGAAACTCTAACTTTCTCACCTACTGCTTGTACGCTTACTTCAATATATTTATCTTCATCTATGTGATTAATTGCATTGGTCAAATAATTACTTATAACCTGTTCAATCATTAAGTAATCTGCGTTAACCATATAGTTTTCATTCGTAATAACCTTTGTCTCTATATTTTTTTCGTTGAGAATAGGATCAAATTTTTCAATGACGTCATCTATTAATACGGATATATTAAAAATTGATTGTTCTAATTCAAAGGTTTCAGACTCTAGGTCAGATAGACTTAACAGTTGTTTAACGATTTTATCCATCTTTTCGACTTCATCAATTAATATATCGCAGTATCGGACCTTTTCTTGCTGATCATTGACAATATTATATTTGAGTCCTTCCGCATAGCTCCTTGTTATACCAATAGGACTTTTTAATTCATGTGAAATACTGGAAATAAAGCTTTTCCGCATTTCATCTATTTGTTTTTTTTGCTCGATGGCTTTCTTTAATGCAATATTTGCTTCTATTAAATCATCCATAACTTCTTGAAGTTCATCGGATATTAAGTTGATACTATCACCGAGTATACCTATTTCGACTTTCTTTTCCAATATAAGCCTTTTGGAAAAATCAAGATTAGCTATACTCTTTGCAATGTTGCTTAACTCTTCTATAGGCCCTGTTAGCCGCTTTGAGTCAATGTATCTGACAAGCTTTTGCTCAGATGTATAATCTAAGTCTGAAAATTGAACCCCTATTTTATATAATTTTTTTCCAGATTGATTCTTTTGAACAGATCGTACAACTTTGCCAATAAAACCTGTATCAAAATACTCATCGTCTATCAGGCAAAATATTTGTTTGCCATGCTCTAATGACTCTTGTATGACTGCTCCAAACCCACCTGCGCTTATATCGTAAGCATATCCTTTCATCCACTTTTTCGATTGACATAGCTTCTTTAATTCGTCAGGTCCAATATGATCAAATCCAGGTTTTTCATCCATCTCAACAAATCGAATATTCAACATTATAGGAATTCTTGCAAATTTTCTTCCTTCTATCGCTTCATAATTTTGGGGTTTATTGAGTTTTATCAACTGCATACCATTTTCTATAATATTGTCCTCCACTTGTGTCACAAATTCATACAACTTTTTATTTTCACTGTAATACATAGCTCTTATCATTTCTTTTGGTTTCAACCTCATTTTTCCTTTCAATCCGATTGGAAAGCTAATATAAATACTTTTTTCATCCTCATCTTGTATTGTACTATCACCCATTTTCAATTCATCTGCTGAATAAATTTCTATTTTCCTGTTAATTTTAAAATTTATCATAAGTCCCCCCGCTCTATCCCAAATTTAAAATTATAATCTCACCAACCTTATCATTTATAGTTTAATATTGATTCTTTTGCTATTTTTTTCAATTATGCATCTTTTATATGAAGAACTTGTGAAGAAATAATTAAAAATAAATATATCCTGCTCACAAAACACCCTCCTTTAAAACTTTAGAGGAGGGTGTTTTAATTATAATTATTCCTTATTAATTAAACTCAGTTCGAACCAGAATTCTACACCGAATTTCCTGTTTACTACACTATATTTTTCTTGATGATGCTCCATAATGGATTTCACTATTGAAAGTCCTAGACCTGTCCCGCCATATTCTCTGGAACGAGCTTTATCCACTTTATAAAAGCTTTCCCAAATATTTCTCAAATCTTCTTCCGGAATATTTTCGCCGGAGTTAATGACTGAAACTCTAACTTTTTCACCTACTGACTGTGCCCTCACTTCAATATACTTGCCTTTATCTATATGATTGGTTGCATTGGTTAGAAAATTGGTTATAACCTGTTCAATCATTAAGTAATCTGCATTAACAAAATAGTTCTGATTCGTAATAACCTTTGTTTCTATCTTTTTCTCTTTTAGAATAGGATCAAATTTTTCAATGATCTCATCTATTAAAACGGAGATATTAAAAACTGATTTTTCTAGCTTGAAAGCTTCAGACTCTAAGTGAGACAAACTCAATAGTTGTTTAACGATTTTATCCATCTTCTCAGCTTCATCAATCAATATATCACAATATCGTATCTTTTTTTCCGGATTATTAACAATATTATATTTGAGCCCTTCTGCATAACTCCTTGTTATACCAATTGGACTTTTTAACTCATGTGAAACGCTGGAAATAAAGTTTTTGCGCATTTCATCTATTTGTTTTTTTCGTTCAACATCTTCTTTTAATTCAACATTGGCTTCTATTAAGTCGTCCAATGCTCTTTGCAGCTCATCCGATATTAAGTTAATACTGTTCCCAAGTATACCTATTTCATCTTTGCTTTTTGTTTTGAATCTCTTAGAAAAATTAAGATTTGCAATATTCATTGCAATGTCACTTAACTCAACGATTGGATTTGTCAGCCTCTTGGAATAAAAGAAGATAAAAATACTTCCCAGTATGATTGTTATCACACCGACATACAGTAAAAAATCATTTGAAATTTTGGAGCTATCTATTATTTCATCAAGTGGTTTTCTTAAAAGTAATATTTCTCCCGTATCCAATGCTTTAATAAATATGATCTCGCTTTTTGATAAATCCTCATTCATGGTATCAAAAATATATTTGGAATTAAAGGTTTTGCGAGAATACTTAAAAACGCCATAGACGTAGTCTATTTTAATCTCATTCATTTTCATTATTATCAAATCTTCTATATCTTTATCAATCTTTTTTTTCAAATCTTTTGAACCATATTTAATAGCCGGTGAATTATCATCCAAAATGCTAATGCCGATTTTCGTTTCTTTGTCTATTTCCATCAATATCTTTTTAAATTTTTTAGAACGATTTGAATTAATCTCATTAATATGTTCATACACGTTATAAAAAATACTCTCGTTTTTATATACATAATAATTGGGAAGATATTTCAGATTCAACAAAAAAACCAGAAAGATGAATGCAGCAAGAAATAAAGCAAATCTAATAAATAATTTCATCCTTATTGATTTGATCATCGCCCCACCTTCATCCCATATCCGATGCCTCTTACAGTTTGAATCAATTTACCGTGCTCACCAAGTTTTGATCTTAAATTCTTTATATGAGCATCCACCGTACGTGCATCCCCAAAATAATCATATCCCCATATGGCATTAAGTATCTGATCCCTAGTTAGGGGCCGTCTCATATTTTTGACAAAATATAGAAGCAATTTATATTCCTTTGGTGTTAAGTCAACGATATCATTATTTATAGAAACGGTCCGAGTTAATTGATCAATTACAACTTTTTCTAATTGAATGTTCTTTTTATTTTCTTTGATTACCTTTCTAAGCATGGCCCTTACTCTAGCCATAAAAATCTCATATTTAAAAGGTTTTGAAATATATTCATCTGCTCCTAAACTAAGACCATATATTTCATTTCTTTCTTCCCCCAGTGCCGTCAACATAAGAATAGGAACATCTGATTGCTTCCTTATTTCCTTACATACTTCCCATCCATCGTAATTAGGCATCATAACGTCTAATATAACCAAATTGATATCCGTTATGGAAAAATATAAATCCATGGCTTCTTTGCCATCTTTGGCTACAATACCTTCATATCCTTCACTTTTCAAGAAATCCAAAAGCACATCTCTGTATAATTCTTCATCATCCGCTATAAGAACTTTTATTCCCAAGACCATCCTCTCCTTATCCCAATAATACAGATAGATGCTATTTAGTCTATTTAGATATTATAATTATACAAAGTACACTAATTCCAATACGCTTATATATCCCACCCGACATTTTTCATCACTAATCTATCCTTACAGACAGTATATCACAATTTATCTTTTTTCCATTTTCATTTTTTCATACCTGCTCTTTCAGCCGAGCATAAGATAATAGGCAAGTTTGGTTAGGTCAACGATATCCTTTTCAGCTATAGACTCTTTGGTCGAATGGGCGTGATTCACACCGCAGCCTAAGTTAAGCGTCTTGATACCTTTTGAATTGTAAATGTTTGCATCACTGCCCCCTCCTGTGTATGTTGTAAAAGCTTCAATACCTATCAATCGGCATTTGTTTTTTACGTACTTTACCACTTCGTCATTTTCATCAATATTGAAAGCATCATACTTTTTCTCAACTTTTATATCCATTTCTGCCCCATATTTATTAGCCGCATTTTTAAAACATTTTTTCATATGCTCGGTCTGTTTCTGTATCTTATCTTGTTTAAGACTTCTGATCTCTCCGATTATTTTTGCCTTTTTGCTTACAATATTGGTCTCGCCCACGGCTTCAAAAGTTCCTATGTTCGCCGTAGTTTCTTCATCTATTCTCAGAAGCTTCATATTAGTTATGGCTTCAGCCCCTACCATAATCGCACTGATTCCTTTTTCGGGAGTTAATCCGGCATGAGCCGATTTGCCTGTAATTACTGCTTTGATTTCATTCTGTGCAGGAGCCTGAACGACAATTTTGCCCACAGGTCCGCTGCTGTCTAAAACAAAGCATTTTTTTGAAATTATTCTGCTGTAATCCAGACTCTTTGAACCCTTAAGTCCGCCTTCCTCACTTATTGTAAATATAATCTCCAGAGGGCCGTGTTTTACATTCTTATTTTTAACAATTTTTAGTGCCTCTATCAAAGCTGTTATGCCGGATTTGTCATCACTGCCCAATACTGTATCACCGCTGCTCTTAATCATGCCATCCACCCTTACAGGCTTAATCCCGATACCCGGCTTTACTGTATCCATATGGCAGCCAAACATTAAAGGTTGAATATCTTTGATACCTGGAATCTTTGCATATATATTGTTAGCATTGGAATTATTCGTTTTTCCTGCATCGTCAACACTTACTTCAGCTCCAATACTTTTTAAATCCTTAATGATTCTCTCGTAAAACTCTTTTTCATTACCTGTCTCACTTCCGATTTTTACATACTCTATAAATGTATTGATAATTCTCTCTTTCACAAACATATTCATCATCCTTAATTAATTAAATCGTCCAGTTTTGAAACCATCTTCAAAATTAATTTTGTATCGGACTGTTCAAAATCATAGCCAATAATTTTCTGTATTTTATTGATTCTTTTATACAAAGTGTTTCTATGTAAATAAAGTTCTTCCGAAGTTTTTGAGATATTAAAATCATTTTCAGTTAACTTTTTCAATGTCTTAATCAATTCATCATGGTTGCTTCCGCCTTCTTTTCTGATTTTGACAATTATATTTCTGTAGATTTTTTTTACTGCGGGATGATTGTGAAGCTTTGTGAGAATATGATATACCATATAATCGTCGTAAAGATATATCTCTTTATCTTCAAAGGAATCTCCTATTTTCTCCGCAAATACTGATTCTTCATATGCTGAAGATATATATTTAAGACTGCTACATTCCTTACTGATGCCTATCTTAATTCGGTCATGAGGATAGCTCAATAATATTTTATCTAAGATGTCTTGAGCAGTTTTCTCTACGGAATCCCTTGACAAATTACTAAGAGACATGATTAGAACTATTCTTTCAATCTCTTCCACCAAATATAAATCTTTTATTTGATTTGCAAATATACGTCTCAGGTAGTTTGCCATTTCCTTTTTTATGTTATTGGTCATCTTATTTTTATAGACCAATGAAAATATAATTCTTCTTTGATAATAGTCTACTCCCAGTAGCTTTGCATCTTCTTTTAAGCTTGTTTCCTCGCCTTCATAACTTCCATGAATAAGCTTTAAAAACAGCTCGTCGGCAGATTTGATATATTCCAGTTTGCTTTTACTGTAGTTCAATATATAGATAACAATATGGGTATATATTTCTTTAAGAAATTTCATCTCAAGAGAAGCTTTTTGATCATCGAAATCGTCGGAAACGATTCCAAAATATCCGTAAATAACCCCGTGATGAAATATTTTATAGATTCGAAAACACTTGTTATTTCTTTTCTCAACTATAACGTTCTTATCTTTTAATAAATCATTTTCCAGAATTAAATCCTTAAACAATGGATAATCTTTTTCCGATGGAAGACTTTTTATCAAGTTGAATTGGTCTTTTTCTATAACATAGACATCACTATTCAAATAATTATTGAGAAGCAGAACCAAGTTATTTAAATAGTATTTTTCATTGATGGTGTAATACAGCTCTTTTTTAAATTTACTCATTATGTAATCTTCATAGCTGTTTTCACCCAAGAGTAGACTGACAACAGTCCATATGATATCACTGTAACCAATATTCACCGGAATATTTAACACAGGAAAATCAAGCTCATTGGCTCTGTCAATGACCGACTTTGGGATCTCGTTAATAAATCTGCCCAGCTTGATGCCCATACCTGCTGCTTTCTTTTCATGCTGTACATCTATGACCTTGATTAAATCTTCCGGGTTATCCTTATAGTAAAAGCCTGTGGTTATGCTTAATTCTCCTTCTTCCGTCCAGTAAATTCCATCTGGGACTTCAAAAATATCAATGTCCTTTACTTCTCTGTCAAGTCCTTTTTCTCCCGCCAATATTTGAATCCTGGCGAAATCTTTATTAATCAAAAACAGATCTCTTATTTTCATTGAATCACCTAGTTCTTTTTTATGATATTTTATCACAAATTAGTAAAGGTATGACCTTTAACCGTTATGCTGTATAGGAACACAAGCTACCGGCTATATGGGGCCATACCTAATAATTCTGTTAGTTTGAGTCATTGCGTTTATTTTTTTGAACCTATAATAGTATATAGTATAAGTGCTCCAAATAATGCAGCCAGAGGAATAGGCACTATGTTGGCAAGATTAACCATAAACCCAATTCCAAATCCTGTGGGAGGATTTGTCATAGATAAGCCTATTAACGCACCAAACACCCATGATATGATTGCTTTCTTGTTATAATCAGGCAATCCGTTGTACTTTTCAAATTGATATTTCTCTCTGTTTTTAAGCAGATAAAAGTCTGCAAACATGACACCTGCAATGGGTGGTATGGTAGAAGTAATGATGATTAGGAAGTCTAAATAATATTTGTATAAACCGATACCTGCTATAGCAGTACTGATTAGACCTACTATAACCGTCAATTTCCATCTTGGAAGCTTGGAAGCCCCTTGAAGGGTATTGGATAATCCCAGGACTGACTGGTAAAGATTGTTGTCATTCGTCGTCCACTGCGAAATTATAAGAACAATAGCACCGATTACGCCCATTCCCAAGGAACCGAGCATGACTTCAACAATATTCCAGTTTTTAAAAGCATAAGTAAATATTGCACCCAACAATAAAATAGGAATGTATCCAATGAAGTAACCTAAAATCGACCCAATTGTAGCATCTTTAGGCGTCCTTGAATATCTACTGAAATCAGATACCAAAACAACCCCTACCGCAAAGTTTCCTACAACTGCAGCAATACCAAGAGGGAGTGAAATGCTTTCTCCTGCTGGGCCAGCGTTTACGATTTCCGACCATGGCACAATAGAGAAAGTTTTATACAGTGCCACAATGCTCAGTAAGAACAATAATGGTACACCGACTCGACTCAAATACTGTATACCTTTATATCCAACGATAGCGGTTATCATCATTGCCAGGGCACCAAGAATTGTAAATATATTACTGGGGTATACTTTACCGGTGGCTGTTTTGATGACCTCAACTATGGTAATTCCAAACAGGTCTGCTTGAAAAGCAAACCACCCGAATAATGAAAATGCAAATACCACACCTAGTATTTTTGCACCCTTCTTTCCTAGGCAGAATCCTGCGGTATATGATGAAGAAAGGTGTGTTATAGAACCAATATATCCAGTTAATATTGCAATAAGTGTTAAAATAATACTTCCAATAAATGCAGCAATCAGCATATCTTTAAAAGCTAAGCCATTTGCTAAAACCCCTCCTGTGGCTATAGCCGCTAAACAGAATCCTACGCCTATCCATACTGTACCTTGATCGATCCATGATAAATGGACTTCTTTTGGCACAGGACAGTTTTCATAATCGTTAAATTTTTCTTTTACTGTATTATTACTTTCGCTCATTTATTTCCTCCTCATAACTATTGACTATAGAGACTCTCATCTCTATCCTTTAAATAATGAATTGCTTCTCTATACTTGTCCACATCATCCAAATCAATGACTGCATAAACAACCTCCTCACAGTTGTTGACAGACTGAGTTATGATTCTTCCCCTTGGATTTGCAACCTTTGAATTACCGAATAAACATACATCGCCTTCTATTCCATAAATATTAACAGCTGCGATAAAAACAGTATTTTCCAGTGCTCGGCAAGATATATTTAAGTCCCACATATCCTTATCCTGAATCCGCCACGCCGAAGGCATAAAAATCAGCTTAGCCCCTTGTAAAGTTAATGTTCTTGCAACTTCAGGAAAACCTGCATCATAACAAATCATCATTCCAATTTTTCCAAATTTCGTTTCAATCACTTTAATTTTATTGCCTTTTTTAAAATATTTTTTCTCTTTCAACCACAGATGTGATTTTGAATAATAGTCTTGGACTTCTCCTTCATCATTAATGTATAGAGCACTGTTTTCAATCTTATTGTTTATTTTTAAAGCTAAGGGAAATATGATATTCATACTATACTTTTTAGCTAGATCTTTAAATAGATTGATTTTATTAGAATCCATATCCTCTGCCAAATCATTCAGCCTATCTCCTAGGATATCCAGATTGTATCCTGTACTGGACATTTCGGGAAAACAGACAAAGTCTGCTCCTTTCATCCCTATATCATTGATAAGTTCAACTGCTTTCTTAATATTGGCTTCTTTATCACCAAGTATCGGTTCAAACTGCACAAGTGCTATACGACACTCCAAATCATTTCCCTCCTTCTTCTCTGCCGGATCATTTGTATCATCTTTTATCCCATTGACCACCGGTCTGAAATTTCTTCATACTTCCATACAACTTAATGATTTTCTGAAATTCTTCCTCATCCAGAAAAACACATTTACCTGCTGTATAATCCTTAGCTGTCTCAACGGCAAATCTGGCTGCCAGTTCTATATCACTAATATGAGTAGCCCCTGTTGCACAACCTGCTACAGGAATTTCAGTACTCAATGCAACGCCTACTACCGGCGCACTGGTTGATGTATTGGGCTGGAGAATACTGTTCAGATGATACAGTCCATTTCCATAAGGTGTAATGTCTTGCTGCGACAATGCAAACACACTTGGTAATTTTCCTGTGACTTTCATAAGGATGTTCAGCAAATCATTGCTCACCTTTAAAATATATCCCTCCTTTACCGTTGGTGATATTGCAATGCCTTTATTTGTAATAACATTATTGCCTTTTGTCGTATCAATTGAAATAATACTGTCCATATCTTTATCAACTTCAAAGTTATTCATTTGCTGTATCTCCACAGGTGAATCCATAAACGGTACCGGTTGATGATCTCTTGTAGGAGCGTTTGGACAGATATGGGTTGTTACAATGACATCGCCTTTTAGAACATCGCCATATTGGTGCATTATTCCCAGTTTAAGCCCAGCTGCCAATGCTGCCAATGCGCCGTCTCCATCAGATACGAATCCAATGATATCCGGGCGTGCTCCCAGCCCTCCCAATCTTCCGATTATACCCAGTGTAGGCGCACTTCCTCCTCTTGTTTTTCCTTCCGTTCCCGGAATAAGAATTTTAATAAAATCGGTACTCCCTTTTTCTCCATTGACTCTATTCACCCATACGTTTTTTAGACCCGTTTGCTTTTCGATAAAATCAGCTATCTCATAGCCATCCACTTTTGGTTTATCTAATATTTCAAAAATGTCCATAACCTGCTTCAACATCTCACTACTCCTTAAATCTGTTCAAAAAATTTAAATTTATTCATTATAAATTAATGACACAGCTTTTTGTAATACTTCAATAAGCATAAACTTTATCATCATACCTTCAGCCGCTACAGCATCCACTATAGGCACCCCTACATCTTTAAGAAGAGTTGCCGCACCTGATGTGGAGAGTCCGGTACATGCCAATGCAATGGTATCACATCCCATTTCCTTAAGCTTAAGTGCTGAGTTCAGTACGGCTTTTTTACCTTTAGGTGTCCTCAGGTCCTTTGTATTCTTCACACCTTGAGGCATCTCATTGCTTATAATTTTATCTCCCAATATTTTTTTAAAAGCTGCCGGAGGACTTTTTTCAATTCCGATAATTCCGATTTTTTCTCCATAATTCATAGCCATACATGCTGCAGAAATACCTGCGCCTGCAACCGGTATAGACAATATCTTTCTCAAATAATCCAATGCCGGGTCAGCAGCACAGCTTATAATTAGTCCATCCAAATCCGGTTCCCAATCTTGAGCCAGCTTCACAATTTTCGGAAACGCTATTTTGAGTGTTTCTGAATTGTAAATTCCTTCGTATTGATCCGGTATGCATTTTGATTCAAATATAAACTCCGGAAAAAGTCCTTCAAGTATTCTTTGATGCGATAACAATTCTTTCTCATCTTCAGTTGTCAACACCCTGATAATGCCTATTCTGAACCTATGCATATACAACCCCCTTCATCAGTAAAATATATATTGTCTTAAAATACTTGTAATTTATTTTGATTATATAATAAAAAACCTTAAAATGAAGTATGGGATATTACACAAATAATGAATAAAAGTGTGCAGATTGCACACTTTCATCTTAATCGTTTATCCTATTATTTATCATTCTATGTTATTACTTTGAAACAGTAATTTTTTAATTTATGAAGATAGATTGTTCACCATATAGAGCCATTTCTTTTCCTTAAATATAATAGATGTCAATAGACTGCTTTCTGAATTTTTAATACAAAATCCTAAATGATTATATAATCGTATAGCACTTTTATTACTTGAAGCAACATATAAAGTATACTGATTTAAATATGGTGTTTTACATACAAATTCTCTTCCATAATTCAATAACATGGTTCCAATGCCCAGTCCCCTGGCTTCGGGGCTTACTGCAATATATTCAATATAACACTCTCCTTTTTTACTATTCTCATGTAATAGCGCTGCGCATAAGATAAATTTGATCATGTTTATACTTCCATATTTTTTGCATAATTCAAAGAAATTTAGAGTGTTATGGTTCTCCGTACGTTTTTGATTTTTCCACTTTAATAGCATTACCCCAAGAACTTTATTGTTTACTTCAGCTACAATATATCCTTGAAAAGATTTACTATTGGCAAAGCCTGTATCTATAAATAGTTGGGAAAGCGTCTCATTTGACAGCGATAAGGTATTAAATTTACTGTAAAAAGCATCAACAAGAATATGGGCAACCGAATCTAAATCATCGTTTTCGAAATGTCTAATTTTTATATCTTTTGAAAAAGCCATTTATAAAAAACCTCTCTTTAAAAAAATTATATTTATTCAATCTTATCATTGGTCTTATTTTTAATAATTCCAATAATGCCTCAAGTAACAACTAAATTTCTTTCATCATGTAACATACCGTAAAGGGTAAGTGAATAAATGTTTTTTTCTCTACTTCTTCAAATCCATATTCTAAATACCAATTTTTCAAAATATGATTTTCATCAATGATGCCTATAGAAATTCTTTCTCCGCCACATTCCTTAGCGTAATCAAAAACAAAATCAACCAAAGCCTTGCCATAACCTTTGTGTCTATATTCAGGTAGAACTGCTAATTTTTTAAACCAATAAGAGCTTTCTTCTGCTTCTTCTACGCCAACACAGCCTACACATATGCCTTCTATAAACGCTCCAAACATTTCTACCCCTTTTTTTTCATTTTAATGATATGCCTCAACTCTATAAAAGCCGGATTTGTCGGAGCATTCTGCTTGTTAAGATTAAAATCATGCGCAACCGTCGCAAACGACTTTCTTATTACATTTAAACATACTTCCAGGTTATTATTAACATTTTCAATCATGATCTCCATAGATTATGCCTCTTTCTTTTAAAGCATAAGGTTCCCTATATATAGATTATACATGAAATCTACAAGGAAATTAATTACAAAAGAAAAACCAGTCCTTTAGACTGGCTTCTAATTTAGAGTAAATCCTCTTTTACTGTAATTATTATTCAACGACACGTACAGATGGTACTTGAAACCATTTGGGAGTCGATTAAATTGTATATTCTTGGTGTGAAGTCTAGGTGAAATCAATTACAGTCTTTTAATGCTTGCGCTATCTATATCTACTTGGATATCCTCTTTGTAGTTAATATTTTTATGTCCAAAGCCAAACAACTTGAAAAAATCCTCTCTATATCCTTCTATATCAGAAAAACTACTAATATTTTCTGAATTAATTTTTCCCCACAAATCTAAAACCTCATCTTGTACATCTCTTCTCATCTCTAAGTCATCAATACGAATTCTTCCTAAATCATCTAAATATAATGCGTCGGCGTATAAGAAATCTGTAAAAAGCCGATACATTTGTTCAATACAGTTTTCATGAATCTCTTTTCTTTTCATAACATCATACAAAATTGAAATGTATAATGGAACTACTGGAATTGCAGAACTCGATTGGGTTACCAATGCCTTGTTAATGGATACAAAAGCTTTACCATCAAGTTCTGTAAGAAGACTTTTTATAGTTCTGGCTGCAGCCTCTAAGTGGTCTTTGGCTTTTCCTATTGTTCCTTCTCTATATACTGCATGCGTTATTTGTGGACCTATGTACGAATAGGCAACAGTCGTAACACCTTTTGCAAGGACGCCTGCGCTATGAAGTGCTTGAATCCAGTCTTCCCAGTCTTCACCACCCATAACAGCGATAGTTTGCTTTATTTCACTTTCGTTTGCAGGATCAATGGTTATCTTGGATATCTCACCACTATGAAAGTTAACTGTCTTACTGCTATAAGCCTTACCAATAGGTTTAATAACGGAATTGTTAAATTCTCCTGTTACTGAATTTACACGCTTAGGCGCAGCTAGACTGTATATCATAAGGTCTACTTCTCCTAAGTCTTTTTTTATTAGTTCAATGGCTTGTTCTTTCATTTCTTTTGAAAAAGCATCACCATTTAAACTCTTTGAATATAAGCCGGCTTCTTTTGCCTTTTTTTCAAATGCTACAGAGTTATACCAACCTGCAGTAGCGGTTCTACTTCCTGACGCAGGCTTTTCAAAAAACACACCTAACGTATCCGCTCCGGCACCAAAGGCTGCGGTAATTCTTGACGCTAATCCATAGCCTGTTGAAGCACCTATTATTAAGACCTTTTTAGGTCCTTTAATTTTCTCCTGTTTTTTTATATAGTCCATTTGTTCTATTACATTTTGTGCACACCCTTTAGGATGTGCTGTAGTACAAATAAAACCTCTGGTTTTTGGCATAATAATCATTGCATAACCCCTTTCAGACACATAAAATGTCTTGCTTATTTAAATTTAGCACTATTATTATTCATTTTGAAATTTCAAAGCATCTAAAATATAGTTATTTTCATCTATTGTAGTATTTTTATAAATTTTTTCTAACATATTTCTTAATTCACTTACCTCTGATTTGGAAAATCCCCTTACTAATTTAGAATTCAACTCAATAAAAACAACTTTAAATCTATCCGCAATTTTTTTACCCTTTTTAGTAAGATAAACATTTTTAACTCTACTATCCGCTTCATCTTGCTTTCGATTAATCAAATCACTCTGCAATAAATACTTTACTGCTTTAGATACGCTGCCTTTGCCTACATTCATTCTTTTAGCAAGCTCATTTTGATTAATTCCATTATAGGCACTAATTATAATTAGATATTGAAAATAGCTATAATTCAGATCAAAATTAAAATCAATGTCCGATAATTTATTCTTAAATTGTGCTTCAACGTTTTTGCTAATAGCTCCCATTAATCGTGCTATTGCTATTCTATCCATTTCAACCTCCTTTTTAGTTTCTCGTGCAACTATTTTATCAAAATATAGTTTCTTGTGCAACCAATCTAAGACACTGCTAAGAACATGCCCTTCTAAAATGTTAACTATTCTCAAACAAAAGAACCGTCCCTTTTGTTTGTTGGAAAGCCTATTGACATTACCTGTAAAATACTTTATGATTAATATCGAATCATCATTCTGTATTGGAGGGTATCATTGCAGATTAAAAAAGCACATGTCAAAGATAATATCATTAAAACAAGTCGTAAGCTATTTATGACTCAAGGATATAACAAGGTGACGATGAAGTCTATTGCTGACTCATCAGGGGTTTCCGTATCCAATATCTACACCTATTTTAAGAGCAAAACAGAGCTCTTTGACGCAGTCGTAGCTGAAGGATATGAGGCTTTGGAGCGTTTTAGACAAAAGCATACAACAGAAATTGTTTGGACAAATCAAGATTCATGGACAATACAAAGTGAAGCCAATCGCTATCAGGAGTTAATAAATCTTTTTTATGATCATCGTTCTGTTTTCATCATCTTGATAGTAAAATCCAAAGGCTCCAAACATGAAAATTTTTATGAGAATTTAATTCAAGAAATTATCCAACGTAAACAGTACGTTGTTGAAGCGTCACAAAAAAGGGGACTGCTTTTATTAAAGAAACCATTCCCTAATCACTTAATAGAAACATATGTACGGTCCTTTATGATAAAGATCGTAAATGAATTTAAAAGAGAACTACCAAAATGTGAACTACAGGAGCAAATATATGAATTGACTGAGCTCTTCTTCATTGGCTTTAAAGGTTATCGTGCATAAAGATGATATAAAAAAATTTAATTTCATAATGAGAATGAATTTCAATATCAAAAGAAAGAGGAGATAAAAATGAAAAATCAAAGTAAAAATGGAAACGGCCAAAACCTGGAAGAACTTTTAAACGCTTCAATGGGCAAGCTTTTCATAAAAATGGCCGTTCCGGGAATGATCGGAATGCTGGTAATCGGTTTGTATAATCTTGTGGACAGTATATTCGTGGGACAGTTCGTGGGGCCTGCCGCAGTTTCGGCCGTCACCATGGGATATGCAGTTGTGCTTGTCAATCAGGCAATTCTTAGTCTATTTGCAACCGGTGCAATGTCAATATTATCCCGTTCCATGGGAGCAGGCGATTACGATACCGTTAACAAGCTTTTCGGAAATGTTTTCTGGCCCGTGGCTGTTTTGTCCATAATCCTGTCCCTATTGACGAATATATTTGCGGTTCAAATCCTAGGTATCTTAGGTGCTGAAGAAGAAATACTGGTATTAGGTACCGAATACCTTAAGATTCTGTCCTTTGGTTTCGTTTTCGGTTCACTCGGCCCGGCACTGAACTTCTTGATAAGGGGAGAGGGGCAGATGAAAACTGCCATGAAGATTGTAGCTGTTGGGACAATAATAAATATTGTTCTTGACCCTATTTTAATAAAGACTGCAGGACTTGGCATGAGTGGTGCTGCTATTGCGACTATCATCGGTCAGGCGCTTGTTGTGTTAGGCAATCTGAGACACCTGAAATCCGACCGCAGTATTATGACACTTAATGCAAGCAGCTTTAAAATTTCTTGGGGAATTATGCCGGAGATGTTGAGAATAGGTTTCTCGGGCATGGTAATGTCCATGGCAGTTTTTATTCAGTTATCGATTCTCCTTGCTCTCAGCTCAACATATGGTGCAGCAAGCAATATCGTTATGAGCGCGTCATTCAGAGTTATGAGCTTTTTCTTCATCCCTCTATTTGGCATTTCATACGGTCTTCAGCCTGTACTCGGTGCCAATTACGGCGCAAAGCAATGGAAAAGAGTAAAGAAAGCATGGTTCTACTTTTTCCGAATAGCAACTATGATTGCTTTGGTCTTATGGCTGTTTTTCCAAACGTTCTCGTCCTTCGTTCTGTCCTGGTTCATAACTGATCCCCAAATAGTGGCTGGCGGTGCCGGATGGTTTCGTATATTCCAGTCCAGTTTTATCCTCTATGGTTTCTTTAGTGTTGCCATAATGCTTTTTATGGCACTGGGTAAAGCCGGCAAAGGTGCTCTGCTGACCCTTGGAAGACAGATTCTGTTTTTCATACCCCTAGCAT
>JANQMT010000008.1:0-38760 GCA_028279945.1 Clostridia bacterium | reverse complement strand
AGATATGACCGAAAAGAATGTGATGTATTATGCAACGGGAGCAAATATGGAGGGATTAAAATGCATGTAGTAAAATCATTGGATATAAGTAATAAAGAGAAGTTTAAAAAGTTTTACACTGAATATACATACTTATTTTCCTTTATATTATTAGTGATTATAGCGACCATAGTGAATGATAATTTCTTGACGTATTCGAATCTTTCCACACTTATGCTTCAATCTGCTATTAAAGGCATTATTGCATTGGGAATGACTTTGGTTATTATATCGGGTCAAATTGATTTATCTGTAGGCTCCATGTGTGCATTAGTAGCAGGAATAGGTGTAGTGGTTTTAAACCATACCGAGAGCATATTGTTGATGTTATTATTCTGTATTGTATTTGGTACTTTTCTAGGGTTTATAAACGGTATTTTTATTACTAAAGGAAGAATTGCAGCATTTATTGTTACCTTGGCTACGATGAGCGCTTACCGTTCCATCATAGTACAATTAGGTCAAGGGGGTCCTTTTAATGTTAGTAAAGAGATGTACAATGATTTTAGGATGGTAGCGGCTGGAAAGATATTGACTTTTCCAAACTTAGCAATATTCTTTATCATCATGAGCTTAATCATTGCATGGATCATGAACAAAACAAAATTCGGAAGATATGTATATGCAGTGGGCTCTAATGAGAATGCTGCTCGATTAACCGGTATCAATATTAATAGAGTTAAAATCATGTGCTTTTCGTTAACAGGATTGTTAACAGGTATTTCAGCTTTCTTAATATCCTCTAGATTAACGTCTATTACAGCTCCAAATGTAGGTATGTCCTTCGAACTCGATACGATTGCTGCGGTGGCTATCGGTGGAGCAGCTATGAATGGTGGGAGAGGAAAAATACTTGGAACATTTCTAGGTGTTATTATGCTTCAGATGATTGAAGGTATTTTGATTGCAGCACATATTCCGCCATTCTTAACAGGTTTAGTAAAAGGTATTATTATTATTTTAGCAGTACTATTACAAAGCAATAAAAACAAATAGTTGAAAGGAGAACATTATGAAACTTGGATTTTTAACGGGTGGTTTGGGAGATATGCCATTAAAAGATAAAATCAATTGGGCATATGAAACCGGATTTGAAGCCATTGAGGTATCTTGTTGGCCTAAGATCAACTCACGGGATTATTCTGCATGTGACATGGATGTCAATATATTGGATGAAACCCAAAGTAAAGAACTTCTTCAATACTTACAGGATAGAGAAATGTCCATCTCTTCATTGGCATACTATGATAATAATTTGGATGAAGATTTAAGAGAAAGGGACTCTCGAATTCAGCATTTAAAAAAAGTTATTGATGCGGCACATTTATTGAATGTTGAACTAGTGGGCACTTTTGTAGGGAGAAATAAATCATTAAGTTTAGAAGATAACTTCAAACTGTTCAAAGACATTTTTTCAGATATTTTGGATTACGCTCAAAAGAGAAATATAAAAATTATGATAGAGAATTGTCCCATGCCGTGCTGGAGCAATGATGGATTAGCAGGGACTATATCATATTCGCCGGAATTGTGGCATGAAATGTTTAAGGAACTTCCAAATAAAAATTTTGGACTGAATTTTGATCCTTCTCATTTGGTCTGGTTACAAGTGGATTATCTTCAGGCATTGAAAGATTTTAAAGACAGAATATTTCATATACACGCCAAAGACACTAAATTAGTAAAAGATAAGATTAGCTATTATAGCATATGTGGTAAACAAATAGGGAAGTTGGATGCTTTTGATTTGGGATGGGTTGAAGCAAAAATACCAGGAAACGGGGATGTCAATTGGAATGCTTTTTTTAATGTATTAAAAGATATTGACTACAATGGTGTTGTAAGTATAGAGCATGAAGATTTAGAGTATGAAGGAAGTGTGGCTAAATTAAAAGAAGGAATAGGTTTAGGTAAAAAATACTTAGATCGGTTTTTTCCGGTTAAATGACAGATATCAAGGAGGTTAAAGAATGACTATAAAGGTTGGGATTATTGGGTGTGGGTCCATAGCAAAGTTTAGGCATGCACCGGAATATAACCGTAATAAGAATGCTGAAATAGCAGCTTTTTATGACCCAAATAGAGAAAGGGCAGAAGCGTTAGCATCTATCTATGGTGCTAAAGTAGTGGATGACTATATGGATATCATTACGGACCCTGAAATTGATGCCATAAGTGATTGTTCTACCAATGAAATGCATCATATTATTTCAACCCTTGGCTTGAAAAATAACAAAAGCGTCTTATGTGAGAAACCAATGGCTACAAGTGTTGAAAATGCTATGAAGATTATTGAAGCTAAACAATCATCAAAGGGAAAATTTTTATTGGATCACAATCAAAGACTAACGGTAGCACATAGAAAGGCTAAGGCAATACTGGAAAGTGGAGAACTGGGTCAAGTCATCAGCTTTAGAACGACCTTTGGGCATAAAGGACCCGAATATTGGGGAGCCGATAAAACAAAAAATAATTGGTTTTTTAATAAAAATAGATCCATGTTAGGTGTAGCCGGAGATTTAGGCATTCATAAAGTGGACTTATTAAGATTTTTACTCAATCAAGAAATGGTTGAAGTCACAGCTATGGAAGGAGCCCTTAATAAAAAAGATGAAAAGGGTAATCCTATATCCGTAAGTGATAATATGGCTTGTATATTAAAAACCAATAAGGGGATTTTTGGATCAGCAATATTTAGTTGGACATTTTATGGTGGCGAAGATAATAGCACTATGCTATACTGTGAAAAAGGAACTATGCGTATATATGATGATTCAGATCATCAAATTATAATCAATAAATTTGGAGAAGAAATTATTAAATACCAAACAGAAAAAATGCAGACCAATGATAATCAAACATCAACTGGAATTATTGATGAATTTATAGATGTTATTATGAATAATAAAGAACCATTAATCACAGAGGTGGATGGTATTAAGTCCCTTATGATTATAGAAAGTGCAATAAAGTCAGCCAAAACCGGTCAAACTATCATGATAGAAGAGTGAAATTTTGAATATAATATATTAGCAGTTCAGAGAGAAAACTAGAAGGATGTTGGTTTTCTCTCAGTTGTTTAAGGAGGAATATGATGTACATTGGTATTGATTTAGGAGGAACTAACATCGTTGCAGGAATAGTAGATGAAAATGGACAAATAAAATATCAAGAATCTGTTCCTACTATGAATGAGAGAACGTCGGAAGCTATTATTCAAGATATTGTGAATCTTATCAATATAGCGATAGAAGGTTATAAGATTCCAAGGAAAGATATTAAAGCCATAGGCATAGGCATTCCTGGTTTGGTGGATTTTAAAACTGGAAATGTTGCCAGGTGTGTTAATCTCAATTGGAAAGATGTTCCATTGGCAAGTATGGTTGAAAATGCTGCAAAAATACCGGTTTTTATTAATAATGATGCTACCGTAGCAGGCTTAGCAGAATTTGAGGCGGGTATTATGAAGGGGTACCAAAGCGGCATTCTTTTAACATTGGGTACCGGTATCGGCGGAGGAATTATTCTAAAAGGTCAAATCTATGACGGTGCACACGGCGTAGCATCAGAAATCGGCCACATGGTTGTAGGTGAAAATTTTTATGACTGTAACTGTGGTAAAAATGGATGTTTAGAAACCTATGCATCTTCCACAGCCATTATAAAATATACAAAGAAGCTTATGGTAGAAGACAAAATATATTCAAGCATATTTGAGAAACTCAATGGCAATTTAGATACTTTGAATGGTAAGATCATCTTTGATGCTGCAAAAGAAGGGGATGCTGTTGCAAACCAAGTCATTAATAGAATGGCAAAATATCTAGGTATTGGTATTGTTAATCTCATTAACGTCATTGATCCTGACATTTTTATTATAGGCGGCGGTCTTTCTAAAGCAGGAACATTTTTACTCCAAAAAGTAAGGGAAGAAGTCAATAAGAACATTCATTATAATACGATAGCCACCGGTAAAATAGAATTGTCTCAATTAGGAAACGATGCAGGCCTGATTGGTGCTGCTTTACTTGGCAAGCATAGAAATTAAACAATAATTCTCTATATTTATTTTGTGCAGGTTTGATTTTCACCATTACGCTTAGCCAAATATAGGTATTATCGACACGTTGGATTAATAGCCTAAAAGTTTATACAAACCTCTAAATTGATAGTTAGAATAAATTATCAATTTGGAGGTTTTTCTTATATTAGAGAAGATTTCTGAAATTGTAAAATGGATCTGAAAAGTTCCTATCAAGTACTAATAGTTAAGAAATATTAAATAATTTATTTGGGCGATTACTTATGAATAGAATTGGAAAGAGCATAAAAAACCTAAAAAAAAGGAGGGGATATCACTGAAATAACTTGGTGAAAGAGCAAGTACAACCTCTGGTTTTTAGGCATAAGTTTTTGGATAAAATAAATTTTTATGGTATTACCGTGTTAAATAATACTTGACATTTTGGCGTATATGTGTACAATATTAACTATAGACAAGTATATTTTATGGATTAAGTACTAAAAGTTAAGAAATATTTAAATAATTTATTTGAGGAGATTACTTATGAATACAATTGGCGAGAGAATAAAAGATTTAAGAAAAAAGGAGGGGCTATCACTAAAAGAACTTGCTGACAGAGTAGATACAACCTCTAGTTTTTTGTCACAAGTAGAAAATAATAAAACAGCACTTTCGTTATCGGCTTTAAAGAAAGTATCTGAAGCACTTAACTCAACTATGTCATATATATTAGGCGAGACGACCGAAGAATCCATTCCATTAAATTATCAATTAATTAAAAAAAATGAACGTAGAACTCTGAAGAATATTGGTGAGGGTTTGAAACTACAGTTTTTGTCAACACTCGATAACTCCAACCTGCTGGAACCTACGATACATATTCTGCAGCCCAGAACCGTATCCGGAATACCACCATATAAGCATGATGGAGAAGAGATTATATACGTACTGGAAGGGCAGATTGAATTCATATTAGCAGATCGAGTAATAGAAATGCATAAAGGGGATAGCTGCTATTTCGATGCATCTATTGAACATTCGTTTAGAAGTATTTGTGATGAGGGTGAAAGTCAAATACTGTGCGTTTCATCACAGGCGTTTTTCAATTAGCCTTTATGGAACATCGTTAAATAAATTAGGAGGGTTGAAAATGTTGGCTGTTAAAATTATGGGAAAAGATAGCATTGAGGTTGTTGAGGCACCAATTCCAGAGCCAAAAGAAGGCGAGATTCTGGTCAAGTTGAAAGCATCAGCACTATGCCGAAGTGATTTGCATAAATATCACGGCGAAAAGATATTTGATGAAGAGCAGAGTAATATTACACCAGGACATGAACCATGCGGTGTAGTTGAAAAGCTTGGTGAAAATGTGAATAAAGTTAAGGTTGGAGATCGAGTCGCATTATATCTAGGTCTTGGTTGTGGTGTGTGCGAGCATTGTTTGTCGGGAAACGTGATACTATGTTCTCAATTTAAATGTATTGGGTTTCAAGCAGAAGGTGCACATGCAGACTATATGGTTATACCGCAGGAAAATTGCTTGTTGTTACCTGATAAAATGAGTTTTGTTACCGGAGCTTTGTCTACTGATGTTGGAGGTACACTGTATACCGCATGCAAGAGGCTGGACGTTAATGGTACCAAAACAGTTGCAATCTTCGGGGTAGGACCCATGGGCTGCGGCGGTGTATTGATGGCAAAGGGATATGGAGCGTCGGTAATAGCGATAGATATTGACGATCAACGATTGCAATTGGCAAAGGAACTAGGAGCAGATTATACGATAAATGCAAAAGATATTAATTCTGTTAACGAAATATATCGGCTTACAGATAATATCGGTGCAGATGTATCTATTGTTTGCGCGGGTGGCAATGCGTTAAATGATGCGTTAAATTGCACTAAAAAGCAAGGTGAAGTTGGGATTATTGCTGAGTCGAATTCTTGTGATATAAATCCAAGTGACCAGTTTTTAAGAAAATTAATGACACTTAAAGGGTGTTGGTATTTTAACCGTTCAGATTGGGAAGAGATTTCGAGTTTTATTGTGAAGCATAATATACAGTTAGAAAAAATATCTACCCATACTTTTAACATAAAGGATGCAGAAGAAGCGTTTCGGCTTTTTGATGGGCGCGAAACGCAAAAAGTGGTATTCGTATGGGATCAATAAGTAATTAACTCAACTGTCTTTTTTTAGGGACATAGTTAATTCCCTAGGTGGGAAAGTTGAGTAATTAATGTCTATAAAGATAATATTAAATAAGGGGAGGTTTATGCAAATTGAAGACTAAAGTTAAGCAGGTTGTGGTTGTATTTTGTATGATGTTGTCATTAAGCTTTGTATTTGCGGCATGTGCACCGGCAGAGGATAATAAGACAACTGAAACACCCGATGTAACCCAAGGGAATGAGGAGGAGAATACTGATACAATTGAGTATCCAAAGATCGACCTCAATCCTACAGAAGTACTTGGTGCTGGTCCCAATGGAGAGAGAGCTGCATCACCGGCAGAGTTTTCTTTGACAGATGAGGAAAAGGAACAATTAAAGGCCGGAAACTATACTGCTGCTTTTTGTTATCACATTCAAAGCGACCAGTGCAATCAAACAAAAGTTGCTGCCGCAACTGAGTTGTTAAATTCTGTAGGGATAGAAGTTGTTTCTGTTACAGATGCTAATTTCAAAGTTGAAAAACAGATTGCAGATATTGAAACAACAATGGCACTCGAACCGGATGTATTATTTGTTATGCCTGTAGACCCTGATGCAACATCTGAAACATTAAAAAATGTTGCAGCATCAGGCACAAAAATTGTATTTATGGAGAACATTGCCAATGGCATGGAAGCAGGTAAAGATTATATCGGTTGTGTAAACTCAGATAGCTATGGTAACGGTAAAGCGGCTGCAGATATAATGGCTTATCAATTGGGTTACAAAGGTGAAGTAGCAATGGTTTATTATGATGCTGCGTTTTTTGTAACAAATGAAAGAGACAGAGGCTTTAAAGAGACAATTGAGAATGATTATCCAAACATCACTATTGTTGATGAAGTTGGTTTCGCAGATTCCAATAAAGTTGGCGAAGTTGCAGACGGTATTTTTGCAAATTATCCTGAGATAAAAGGTATCTATGCAAGCTGGGATATTCCTGCGCAAAGCGTCATTGCATCTGCAAAATCCATTGGACGTGACGATATTATCATTACAACGATTGACCTTGGCGACAACACGGCAAGAATGATTGCATCGGATGGGATCATTAGAGGTACTGCGGCTCCTCGTTCATATGACCAAGGCATTGCAGAGGCAATGCTGGCATGTTATGGATTGCTTGGCAAGGAAGTCCCCTCGTCTTATGTTTCTCCACCGACGCTTCCAACCATGAAAGAAAATGTGCTTGAAGCTTACAAAACAACATATCATTTGAAGGAAGCACCGGATTGGCTGATTGAGGCTTATGAAGGAAGCAATTAATCTATTATAAAATAGTCATTGCATTAACATAAAGGGAGTATCTCCGTCTTAATATTTAGGCGGAGATTCTCAAAACTCAATATTGTGGTGATATGAGGTGTGAAAATGTCGGAATATGTCTTATCCCTTGAAGGAATCAGTAAGTCCTTTAGCGGAATAAAGGTTTTAGATAACGTGGATTTCAAATTAAAAAAGGGGACGATACATGCTCTGGTTGGCGGTAATGGCGCAGGTAAATCTACGTTGATGAAAATATTGACGGGCGTATATAGCAATGATGGAGGGATTATTAAAATGAATGATGTTCCTACTGATTTCAAGACATATGAAGATGCGCGAAACAGCGGAATCGGTTTGATCTTTCAGGAATTGAGTTTAATTCCCACATTGTCAATAGTCGATAATATTTATTTGGGCAGAGAGATAAGAACATTTAACAAGCTAAATTATAAAAAGATGAAAAAGAACACGCAAGAGATTTTGAGTGATTTAGATATTGATATCAGCGTGACAACAAAGATACAAGATTTGGATGTTGGTACATGCCAAATGATTGAAATTGCAAAAGCTTTATCCGTAAAGACTTCGGTACTTGTCATGGATGAGCCTACAGCATCTCTCACTGAGAAAGAAACGGAAATGCTTTTCAGGATCATTGAGCGTCTAAAAGCAAAAGGTGTGTCAATTGTATATATTTCTCATCGCATGAATGAAATTTTTAGGATTGCTGATGAAATTACAGTACTCAGAGATGGGAAAAAAGTGGCAAGCAAAAGTGCCGGCGAATATGATATGCAATCTTTAATAGGGGATATTATCGGCAGTGCAGAAAAGAAGTCCCTTGTTAAAAAAGAAGTAAGTACCAGTATCACCGATGAGAAAATTATTGAAGTACAAGATATTTGTATTGATAAGAAGCTGAACAATATATCGTTTGACTTGTATAAGGGAGAAATTCTTGGGTTTGCAGGTCTTTTGGGCAGTGGTAGAACAGAAGTCCTTGAAACAATATTTGGAATTAGAAATTTCGACAGCGGGGAAATAAGGATTGATTCGGAGAAAGTTGATATACCTAATGTTCAGAAAGCTATAGATATGGGGCTGGTATTGATACCGGAAGACCGACGGAGAGAAGGTTTGGTACTAGAGCATACGATAAAAGAAAATATTATATTACCAAATTTGCAGCGAGTAACGAAGGGGATCAGTATTAATAAAGCAAGGACAAGTAATTTAGCCAATGAATGCATTAAAGATTTTAAAATAAAGACGGATAGCTATAATACGCCTCTAAATCATCTCTCTGGAGGGAATCAGCAAAAAGTGGTGGTGTCTAAATGGATGAAAACATCACCAAGGGTTCTACTTATGGACGAGCCCACTGCCGGAATAGACATTGGTGCAAAGTCCGAAATCATCGAAATAACAAAAGAATTTGCTGCAAATCAAAATAGTGTCATATTTGTTTCCTCAGAGCTTTCTGAATTAATAGCGGTTTGTGATCGCATCTTGATATTTAAAAAAGGTGAAATAACCGGCGAATTAAAATGTGATGAAATAGAATCCGAGGAGGTTTTGCAACATGCCATCCAACACTAAAAAGATTGAAGATAAAAAGCACAAACGACAAATCAATTATCTTAACTATATGGTCTATATCATATTTGTTTTTATTTTAGTATTATTTGCCATATGGTTGGGTGGAAGATTCTTTTCAATAAATAATATTCTGAATATCACAAGACAAACGGCGATGATTTCAATAATGGCGGTAGCAATGACGTTTGTTATTGCTTCTAGTAACATTGATTTGTCAATTGGCTCAATAGCGGCATTTACTTCTTTGGTGGTTGCACTAATCCTTCAAGCGACAGGAAGTGTTGTGCTGGCGATACTGGCTGGTCTCATGATTGGTGCTATATGTGGGATGGTGTCGGGTTTGCTCGTTGCAATCTTTGGTATTCCGTCATTTTTGGTAACACTGGGTATGCTAAGTATAGTAAAGGGTGCCGCAATGTGGATTACAAATACGGCTACCGTTCCAATTGTCAATAATACATTCAATCAAATATTTGGTTTAGGAACAATTGGCGGTGTTGTACCAATATTATTGATTTGGACAGTTGTAGCAATGATTATTGGACATTATGCTCTCCAACACATGTCCTTTGGTAAGAAAGTGCTTGCCACCGGTGGTAATGTTATTGCGGCAAAATTTACGGGTGTAAAAGTTAAAAGCATTACGGTAATAGTTCTTATGTTATCAGGGATATCTGCAAGCCTTGCGGGTATGCTGTATGCCGGCAGAATGCAGTCGGCAAGATATACATTTGGTGAAGGTGATGAACTGACGGTAATTGCTGCGGTTATACTGGGAGGAACCAGTATGGCCGGTGGAACGGGCAGTATCATCGGTGCTATTATAGGATCGCTGTTGATGGGGATGATCAACAATGGATTGATTATCGGCGGATTGAGCGTCAGTCAACAAATGATCATTAGGGGAGCCATTATTATCATCGCTGTTGCGCTAAGCTCAGTAGGTGGTAAAAAGGTACTAAATAAGAATTAAAGAGAGTATAAAATAAAGGAGCAATGATATGAAATATGCATTTAATACGTGGGTTTACAGTAGTTTTCCTTGCTGGGTACCGGCCTATCCGCTGGATGAGACGATCAAGAGATTGGCGCGGATTGGGTACGACGGCATTGAGCTGGGATGTACATCTCCACACGCTTGGCCGGAATACTTTGACAATAAAAAGAGAGAATATATTAGACAGTGTTTAAAAGATAATAATATTGTCATCAGTTCGGTTTTAGCCGTGCCTGGCGGTGGACCAGGAGCAAACGTTGCGTCAGTTGATGATGCAGAAAGAGAATGGACAATCAATCATCTTAAAAAAGTGTGTGATATCGCAGTTGATCTCGATTGCAAGACCATGCTATATGTTGCCGGATGGTATATCTATGGAACTAAAAAGCAAACTGCATGGAATAATTCCCTAGATACATTAAAGAGGGTTGGTGCATATGCGGCGGACAAAGGCGTGACCATATGTGTTGAACCAACAGCAGAAGATAGCAATTTGGTTGAAAGTGCCGAAGACGCACTTGCGTTAATGGAGCAAAGCGGCTTATCAAATGTTGGCGTAATGTTTGACACTGCACACGCTTTCCATAGATGTGAGCCGCCAACAGATTATATTTATACCATGGCAGAAAAATTGAGAAATGTTCATCTTACTGACTATAATAGAACAGCTCCGGGAACTTCAGGATGTGATTTTGTTGCAATTATGCAAGCACTTAAAGACGTTAATTACTCCGGCTATGTAACTATGGAGACAGGGTTCGGTTCTCGAAGTGTTCATCCAGATTCTGTTGCGAGAACGTCTTTGGAAACACTAAAATCAATTGAAGAAAAATTAAAATAAAGTCTGATAATGTAGATTGGGAGGCTTTTATGGATAAAATAAAAATTGGGGTAATAGGTACGGGGTTTATTGGACCGGCACATATCGAAGCGTTACGGCGGATCAGTTTTGTTGCTGTTACGGCTTTAGCTGATATCAATGAAGAGACAGCAAAAGCGAAAGCCAAGCAGCTTGGGATATCAAAAGCCTACGGGAACTATACAGAGTTGATTAACGATAAGGAGATCGATGCGGTGCATATCTGCACGCCAAATTTTTTGCACTTTCAAATGGTCAAAGACACATTGCATGCGGGAAAGCACGTTGTATGTGAAAAGCCGCTGGCAATGACATCGAAAGAAGCGTTAGAGCTGGTTTCAATTGCAAAAGAGAAAAAACTTGCAAATGCGGTGGGATTTAATTTGAGATTTTATCCAATGGTTCAGCAAGTACGCTCTATGATTAGTGCGGGGGAATTAGGAGATATATTTGCAGTCAATGGGTCGTATCAACAAGACTGGCTTTTTTATCAAACGGATTATAATTGGCGGATAGATCCCAAGATGAGCGGCGACTCAAGAGCTGTTGCAGATATTGGTTCCCACTGGTTTGATATGATTGAAACTATAACGGAACTAAAGACGAAGAAGGTATGTGCTGATTTTGCTACCTTTCATAAAACACGGAAGAAGCCCATTAGGGAAATAGAAACGTATTCCGGTAAAATCTTAAAAAACTCGGATTATGAAGAAGTCCCCATAGGTACGGAAGATTATGCTTCGGTTTTAATCCATTTTGATAAGAACGCACATGGATCCTTGACGGTAAACCAAACGGCATCTGGAAGAAAAAACCGGATCTATTTTGAAATTTATGGTTCCAAAAAATCGGTTAGCTGGTCGGGTGAAAGACCCAACGAATTGTGGATTGGTAATCGGGATCAAGCAAACCAAATAATGCTGAAGGATCCGGCACTTGTAAGTGAAGATGTCAGGGGATATATCGGTTTCCCGGGAGGACATAACGAAGGGTTTGCCGATACATCCAAACAACTGTTTACGCAGTACTATAAATACATCTTAAATAATGGACACAAAAACAATATAAGCCCTGCATTCCCAACATTTGAAGCAGGACTTCGAGAACTGATGATATGCGAAAGAATCGTCCGATCTGCTAAAGAAATGTGTTGGGTAGAAGTCTGATTAGGAAACGATGCAGGCCTGAAACATTGTTTATTTTGTGCAGGTTTGATTTTTGCCATTACTCTTAGCCATGTATAAGGCATCATCAGCCCGCTGTATCAGAATGTCAGCCGTATCATCCGGTAATAAGGTGCTGACACCAATACTAACTGTAACATTATTACCGTCTATTTCTTCATATTTTTTAGCTATGAAGGATTTTCTAATTCTTTCACATATAAAAGTAGCCGTAACTTGATCGGCATCATAAAGAAGTACCAATAGTTCTTCGCCGCCATATCTGAAAGCAAAATCATAGTACCGTATGTTGTCTTTAATAGTAGAAGATAGTTCTCGTATAATCAAATCTCCGGCAAGATGACCATATTGATCATTGATGGATTTAAAATTATCCAAATCAAACATGGCAACCGATAAAGTTGTTTTTTCTTCTCTGGCTTCTTGCATTTTAACTTTAAAAATATCAAATAATTTTCTGCGATTATATAATTGAGTTAATTCGTCAATGATACTGAGTTTGTGATAAAAACGCATGTTTTTATCCAGCTTTGTTTTTTGATACATGAAAGAGCGCATTCTATTAAATAGCGTAGAAAAGGAAAAAAGCATCACAGCAAACGTAATACTGGTCAGAATAAAATAATAGGGTAAAGAAATCCACCTAAACTCAATGGATAAAGCATAAAAGATAATTCCAAAGGTAATACATGCCCATCCAAATCCAAAAAATTGAGCCGGCCCGTTTCCTTTTAGATAGCACTTAATACTTATGAAAGTAAAAAGAATTGGAATGATGAATCTTATTACAGAGATAAGAGGGTCAATTAAAATAAAATCTGTCAATACAGAGATCAAGGTTAAGAAGATAACCAATCCAATGATAGCGGTTAGAATATAATCTATTTTAATACATAACTCTTTGGTTTTAAGAAATAGTTTTACAAATACAGTTGCAAATATAATGGTTAGAGCTAACAGCATTAATAGAATTTTATGATATCCGGTAAAAGAAAATACAATTAGATACAAAAGTAAAGGGATTAAAAAACCAATGATAAAAATAAAAATTCGGTCTTGGAAAAGTATAAATATAATAACATTGTAAAATAGTATCGCAAACAGAATACCAAAGAAGATACCAAGAGAGATATTACGCGTACTTAAGGTATTCATTAGCTCTTTGCTTGTATATAAATATATGAGATTGCTTGGAATGTTCCTACAACTCGTTTTGAGATAAACATAATCGCTATAAGATACATTTTTAGGTACTTCCATTACCAGATTCGAAGAAAAAGAGCTGACCTGTTGAACCGGGCTGTTAATATGCCGGTATGTTTGTTGATGGTCTACCGGAAAGTAAAGATCGGCACGGTCTGAATTAAGGTTTAATTGTAGGTATTTAAAATCACCCATGGGGTCTATTTTAAATCTAATCCAATAATCATTATGAATAAAACGGCTCAAAATAGGTTGATACCTAAGAGGGATGAACTCTTCTGAAGATTTTTCAATGGATTCAAAAGGAATTTGTGAGCCTTCCATATAAGATATTTCACTTACAATATCTTCAGATGAATAGGGAGCATTGTGCCCTAAGGCATCAAAAAAAAGTGTGCTGGTCAATACTGAAATCATAGCTAAGATCATAATAAAAGATACAAGAATAATTGACTTATGTTTCATTAAAGTCCCCCATAAGAAATTATTTATCTTGATTATATCATAAATCAAACGATGAGTATTTGATATTTTATTACTTATATTGACAATGTTTTAATAGGGTATTAAGATGTAATAAGAAAAAATTAAATAGCTGATAGAGTTTGTATTCTCCGACTTTGCTGTTCTAAGGGTGTAAAACGGCACAGGGATTGTTCCCACTATATTCTAAAAGAATATATCTATGAATTGTGAAGCCAGGTGGTAGAGTATCGATTATTTTAATTGGAGGGAATCAATTATGAAGTTTAGAATTAAGACTGCAATTTTTTTGGTATTATTGATGTTGCTTTGTACTTCTATGATGGCGTTGGCAGGTGATGGAGAAGGAGGAAGCAAAAATCCTTTTACCTTAGATTTTTCCCAGCCTGCTCATGAAGAGAAAAATGTCCAAGTTGACAGTGAGATTCAATTAACCTTTACAAAAAATGTGGTAAATATTCTGGTTCTTGAAAACAATATGACTTGTTTTAAGCTGTTAGATGAAAATGGGCAAGAGGTACCAATCGAAATTATTATGGCAGACGATCAAATTGAACGAGATAAAAAACGAGATGTCATATTAAAGCCAAAATCATTATTAAATGAAGATACGGAATATACAATAATAATCGACTCTAAACTTGAATCTAAAAGCGGCCAAGTATTAGAGGAAGATGTAACTTTAACTTTCAGCACTATTTCTACAAGTAATAACCAACAATTGGTTTTCATGATAGCTGCAGCTATTGTTTTAGCCATTGTAGTAATTGCATACATAAAGAAGAGAAAATAGATGAATCAGAAAAGTCATGAATGAGATATTTTCTTAATGGAAAAGTATAAGGACAATATAAAAAAATCGGGTAATTACCCGATTTTATTTTCTAGTTTATCTGTCTTGGAATTGTCTCTTTGCTTCTTTTCTTTTATATCTACAATCTTTACATCTCTTAGGCTCATTATCAAAACCTTTTTCTTTGTAGAATTCTTGTTCTCCCACAGTAAAAACGAACTCTTTTCCACAATCTTGACATGTTAGTGTCTTGTCTTCCATTTAAATTAAATACCTCCAAAGATTTTGTTTAAGCATATACAAAGGATAACATTTTTAAAGGGACAATACACTTTATTGACCAAAGATTAAAAAGAATCCTTTACGTAATAATACTTCACTTTATTATACACCCAATTGCAAAATCTGTCTAGAAAATTAGATAAAAACCCCCAGATAAAATATAGCTGGTATCCTGTGTTTTTATACAGGTTACCAGCTGTCTGGGGATAGAATTATTTGGCTATTGTATAATCTTTTTTGCTCAGAGATTTGTAGGAAATTACGATAAGTACAATTGCTAAAACGAATAGAATGGCTGCAACAATAACCAGCAAGATATTATTGGTCACTATGTTATCCCGAATGAGAAACAGTAATGCTGTTAATGTTACGGCAAACATGATGACCATTGGAATAACAAGCATTTTATTGGATTTGCCAATATGCTTTAAGTATGCGGCAACCGCTAAGAGTGCCAATGCAGCAAGCAATTGATTCGCTGAGCCGAAAACCGGCCATACTTTTTGGTATCCGAGGAAACCCAGTCCGCCTCCTGCAATAACGGTTACGGCTGTTGCAAAGTATTTGTTCGTAGCCATACTGTTTTGATTGCTGCTGCTAAAGAATTCCTGAAATAAAAACCTTCCTAATCTTGCAGTAGTGTCTAATGTGGTCAAAGCAAATGCTGAAATTGCTAAAGCTACAAATGAATTACCTACAGCATAATCAATACCAAAGGATGTCATGAAAGTGCCTAGGCCATTAGAAAAGACAGCAATTGGAGAACCAAGTTCTGCAGCTTTGTCTGCAGTAATAAAGCCAATGGTAATTAAAGCTATACTTGCCAAGGTACCTTCGATAAGCATTGAGCCGTACCCAATTTTTCTGGCGTCTGTTTCATTATCAAGCTGCTTGGATGTGGTACCTGAAGAAACTAAAGAATGAAATCCTGAAATAGCGCCGCAAGCTACAATAACAAAGAGCATAGGGAACATCCATTTGCCATTCACAACAAATCCGGTAAAAGCTGGAATTTGAATGGTGGGTCGATATAAGGCCAATCCTAATATTGCCCCGGCAATCATGGCATATAACAAAAATGAATTTAAATAGTCTCTAGGCTGCAAAAGAATCCAAACAGGTGCGATAGCTGCAATTAAAATGTAAACCATAAGAAGGATCATCCAAGTTTCCTTTGATAATAAAATTGGAAATGCATTTCCAATCCATATACCTATGAATAATAAGATGACACCAACCACTGTAGCAACGCCCAGATGAATATTGTTTTTATTGACAATCAAGCCAAAGACAATGGCTAATGCAATAAAATAGATGGAAGTGGTTGCAACAGCACCATTACCTGCAAAGGTTGCAGCTACAATGTTATTAAATGCGGCGATAACCAGAACCAGTGTAAGCCATGCGAAAATAGTGAAAAGCTTTTTGCCTGAATCGCCTATGTTTTTATGAATGATTTCACCAATGGACTTGCCGTCATGTCTTATAGAAGCGAAGAGTGCTCCAAAATCATGCACACCACCAAAAAAGATACTGCCTATTAGAATCCAAAGCATAACAGGAATCCATCCGAAAAATGCGGCAGCTATAGGACCGACAATAGGTCCTGCACCTGCAATTGAAGCAAAATGGTGTCCTAAAACCACATAATTACGTGTAGGCACATAATCTACATTGTCTTTTAATTGATGAGAAGGAGCTGTTCTGGAAGCGTCAATGCCCCATTTTTTTGCCAGCCAGGCTCCATAAGTTGCGTAAGCAATAATAAAAATGACAATAACAATAAGTATTAATACGAGTCCGTTCATCACTTTACCCCCTTTTAGACTGCGCACTTCCAATAACTATTAAATTGCTTACAGTCAATAATAAATAGAATAAAATTAAGTAAGTAAATTAAGTATAATTATAAATCATTTTGACTCTATCACCCTCTTTACAAGAATATATTTTATCAAAAACAAGGTCTACAATGATAAACCTGATTTTTGCCCATCCTTTTAAATTAAATAAAAAAGACTTGCTGTATTTATAATTTTGTAATTGGTTGATTAATTCATAGTTTTCTAGTTTTTCAGTTATAATAATGCATGTAATATAAGTAGACATATGTTCAGGAGTAGGTTGGATCAGTGTTGTGACGGAAGATTCCAGTGTTGTGGAAAGAAGAATAAAATCTTGAGGCAATAAGTTTGGAATATAAGTAAAAAAGCAAAACTCGTTGTTTTCTATGGCATCTAATTCAATTTTTTTGGATGCAAAATACCTAATGTTTCTTTCGTTATAGATAGCTGCAAAATCAAAGGTTAAATTTTGAAGCCGATATTGATGAGAAATTGTAAAATGCTTAGAAAATTTTTCTGTAATATATTTTTTATAATTGTTGTAATCCATAGGATACCACTCTTCTTCATAATATTTACAGGAAATACATTAATACACATACATAATAACATAATATCCAAAAATTTCAATACAAAGTCGGTTTAAAATTTAACTTTATCTTTACAAAATAATTGATTTTTTGCATTGAAAGGATATAATTTGGTTAAGGATTCCTATAACTTACTAATTTTTTGATAAAAAGATTTATATAAAAGGCGATGATTTTTTATGAATAACAACTCAAAAATCAAACCGGAATCATTGAAAATATTGATGGATAATTGGGGTGCCGTTATTGAATCTTCCTATGATGGATTATATGTAACCGATGGCGATGCCAATACTTTGTATGTCAATAGGTCCTATGAACGTATATCCGGATTAAAAAGGGAAGACGTTCTGGGCGAGAATATGAGAGATTTGGAAAGACGGGGACTGTTGTCTCAGTCTGCAACTTTAATGGTCCTCAAGAATAAAAAGGTAACCACTATTGTCCAAGAGTTTCAAACCGGAAAGGAAGTATTGGTTACCAGTACCCCCATATATGGGGAAGACGGCAAAATTCTTCTTGTTGTAACCAATGTAAGAGATGTAACAGAACTTAAAAATTTAAAAGAAGAACTAGAAGAAAATAAGGTGTTGGCTCAAAAATATTACTCAGAAATTGAAGCAATGAGACTTCAATTACTGGAGAGCTCTGAAATTATTGCTGAGGATGAAGCGACACTAGAAATATTAAGAAAATCTATTCGCGTTGCAAAAGTGGACACCACAGTACTTATTCTTGGAGAAACCGGTGTGGGTAAAGAGGAGATTGCTAAATTTATACATAAAAACAGTAAAAAAGCAAAATATCAATTTATCAAAATTAATTGTGGCGCTATACCGGAAAATTTAATAGAATCTGAACTTTTTGGATATGAAAGAGGTGCCTTTACAGGCGCAGGAGAAAAAGGTAAAATGGGCTTATTTGAAATTGCAGACGGCGGAACGATTTTTCTCGATGAAATAGGTGAACTGCCGCTGAACATGCAAGTTAAGCTTTTAAGAGTACTTCAGGAGAATAAAATTCAAAGAATAGGCGGATTAAAAGAGATAGATGTAGATGTTCGTGTCATTGCTGCTACCAACAGGGATTTGGAAGAGATGGTTCAAAATCATTTATTCAGAGAAGATTTGTACTATAGATTGAATGTTGTACCTATTTTTATTCCGCCATTAAGAGAACGCAAGCATGATATCGTGGCGCTGTTAAAACACTATATAGATTTGTTTAATCAAAAACATGATTATCATAAAAAACTGGATGCAGAAGTCACAGATATCTTAATGGAATATGATTGGCCGGGAAATATCCGTCAACTTAGAAACTTAGTGGAGCGATTAGTGGTGATGAGTAATCATGAAAAAATTCAAGTAGATGACTTGCCAAAAAAAATAATAGAATCCGGCAGCATAATGGATCGCTTCGAGAATATGTCGTTAAAAGAAGCTGTAGTGAAACTGGAAAAGCAAATGATCGAGAATGCTTACTTAAAGTATGGCAATGTACGAGATGCAGCTAAGTCATTGGATATTGATGCTTCTACATTGGTAAGAAAGCGGCGTAAACATCAATAAGTTGTTGCACATCCACACATGCTTGTTGCAGTATTACAACAAAGATTTTTATGCTTGAAATCAATATATTTCAGATGTTTGTGGAATTAATGAACTTTTTTTCTCAAACTATTGTTGCGATATTGCAACGAAAGAGCGTGGACGAGGTGTTTTTTACTCATAAGTTTTAAATTAATGACAAATAATGGGAGGTTTTTTATATGCATCATGAAGTATCTAAAGTCATAAAAGAAAAAGTTAATCCTATATTAGAGCAACATTTTGGAAGTGCTTCTATTACAGGAATAGAAGACGGTGTTGTCAAGGTGAAATTCCTGGGGGCTTGCAGCAGCTGTCCTTCAGCGCAGCAAACCTTAGAGGATATTGTGAAAAACATATTGATGGAAGAAGTGCCGGAGGTTAAAGATGTTGTGTTGGATACATCAGTAAGTGAAGAATTAATTGAAATGGCCAAAAAAATATTAAACAAAGAAAAATAATGGCATATAAATTGCATCACTTCTTTTACATGACCTGATAATGAATTATGTAAAAAGGAGTGATTTTATTATGCCACTTATGACTGGTGAACAGTATATCGAAAGTTTGAGAAAATTAAAAACAAAAGTCTACATGTTTGGTAAACAAGTAGAGAACTTTGTCGATGATCCAATTATCAGACCTTCCATTAATTCAGTAGCAATGACTTATGATCTTGCTCACGAAGCTGAATATGAAGATTTGATGACGGCTACCTCAGCTTTAACAGGTAACAAAATTAACCGTTTTGCACACATACATCAAAGTACCGATGACTTGAGAAAAAAAGTTAAGATGCAGCGTTTGTTAGGACAAAAAACAGCTACATGCTTCCAAAGATGTGTAGGTATGGATGCTTTTAACGCCGTTTTTTCAACTACTTATGAAGTAGATGAAAAATATGGAACAAAATATCATGAAAACTTCAAAAAATACCTTGAAGAAGTAGAACAAAATGATTGGACTGTAGACGGTGCCATGACTGATCCAAAAGGTGATAGAGGACTGGCTCCAAGCAAACAAGCTGATCCTGACATGTTCTTGCATATCGTTGAAAGAAGAGAAGACGGTATCGTTGTCAGGGGCGCAAAAGCACATCAAACAGGTTCCATTAACTCTCACGAACATTTAATTATGCCTACTATCGCAATGAGAGAAGACGATAAAGATTATGCAGTATCTTTTGCTGTGCCATCTGATGCGGAAGGTCTTTACATGATATATGGTAGACAATCTTGCGATACCAGAAAGTTAGAAGAAGACGCCGATATTGATCTAGGAAACAAAAAGTTTGGTGGACAAGAAGCATTGGTCGTATTTGATGATGTTTTCGTACCCAATGACAGAATCTTCTTATGTGGAGAATTTGAATTCGCAGGTATGCTGGTTGAAAGATTTGCCGGTTATCACAGACAAAGCTATGGTGGATGTAAAGTTGGTGTTGGCGATGTATTAATCGGAGCCGCAGCATTGGCAGCAGATTACAATGGTGCTTCAAAAGCATCACACATAAAGGATAAGCTAATCGAAATGACACACTTAAATGAAACACTTTACTGCTGTGGTATTGCATGTTCGTCAGAAGGACATCCAACAAAATCAGGCAACTATCAAATTGACTTGCTTTTGGCAAATGTCTGTAAGCAAAATGTTACCAGATTCCCTTATGAATTAACAAGATTAGCAGAAGATATTGCAGGAGGATTAGTCGTAACAATGCCTTCAGAAAAAGACTTCAATTCACCTGAGGTAGGAGAAATATGCAAGAAATACTTCAAGACGGTTGAAGGTGTACCGGTAATGGACAGAATGAGAGTTTTGAGATTGATTGAAAACATATGTCTAGGTACTGCTGCAGTTGGTTATAGAACAGAATCTATGCATGGTGCGGGTTCACCTCAAGCTCAAAGAATTATGATCGCAAGACAAGGTAACATTGCTCACAAAAAAGAACTTGCGAAAGTTATTGCAGGCATTCAAGAATAATATATATGGCAGCTGTAAGGACACCTGTTCTTACAGCTTGTTATAATCTCATTGGCAAAGTAACGGAGTGATTAGATGTCAGAGGAAGTAAATGAAATTCTTCAGAGTGAAGTTTTTCCAATTCTTAAAGAAAAGTATGGTCGTTTTAAATTATCACAAGTTAAAGATGGCGTAGTGGAAATCGTGATTTTGAAGGAATCATTTTTATCTGCAGGAAGTTGTTTCGATATAGTCGATACGGCTGAAAGAATACTAAAAAATACAATCAAAGGTATAGACAAGGTTGTGTTAATCAGCAATTGGTAAGGAGAAGTATTTGATGTTGATTTATGGTGTTAAATTTTGTGGTGGATGTAATCCAAGATATGAGCGGGGAAAACTGCTCAATAGGATAAAGAAAGATTTTGAAAACATCATTTCCTTTCAAAATGCTGTTGAAAATGTAGAATATGACGGTCTGCTGGTCATAGGAGGCTGCACCAATTGTTGTGCAGCATATAAAGACATAAAAACTAAAAATGATCCCATTTTAATATGGGATGAAAAACAATATAATGATATTGTAGCAGAGTTGTCCAAAATAAATAAGGAGGGGAAATGATGTCGAACTGGAAAGATTTATACAAAAGCAAACTGACAACCGTAGAAGAAGCAGTAAAGCATATTAAATCTGGTGACAGAGTTGTTTTTGGTCATGCTGTTGGAGAACCAAAGAATCTAGTTGACGCTATGGTTGCCAATCATAAACAGTATGAAAATGTAGAAATTGTACACATGGTAGCAATGGGAAAAGGTGAGTATACAAAACCGGAAATGGCACCTCATTTTAGACATAATGCAGTTTTCGTAGGTGGATGTACGAGAGAAGCCGTTGCAGATGGAAGAGGCGATTATACACCGGTATTTTTCCATGAAGTTCCTAAATTATTTAAGGGCGGATTACTGCCTGTTGATGTGGCGTTGGTACAAGTATCAACACCGGATAAGCATGGATATTGCAGCTTAGGTGTATCCGTTGATTACACAAAAGCAGCAGTTGAAACAGCTAAGATGGTTATTGCTGAAGTGAATGATCAAATGCCTAAAACTTACGGAGAGACATTTGTTCATGTTTCTGAGTTAGATTATTTAGTTGAGACTTCAAATCCTATTATTGAACTACCACCTCCACGAATCGGAGACGTAGAAAAAGCCATTGGTGAGAACTGTGCTTCACTTATTGAAGATGGTTCTACACTGCAACTGGGAATAGGTGCGATTCCAGATGCTGTACTTTTATTCTTAAAGGATAAAAAGGATTTGGGTATCCATTCTGAAATGTTCTCAGACGGCGTTCTTGAGTTGTATGAAGCGGGTGTGGTTACGAATAGTAAAAAAGCACTTCACAAAGGAAAAATGATCGTAACATTCTTAATGGGAACTAAGCGATTATATGATTTTATAGACAACAACCCTATAGTTGAAATGTATCCTGTAGATTATGTGAATGACCCTGTTGTTGTGATGAAAAACAGTAAAATGGTGGCAATAAATTCTTGTATACAAGTTGATTTTATGGGCCAGGTAGTATCAGACAGTATAGGCATCAAGCAATTCAGCGGTGTAGGTGGTCAAGTGGATTTTGTTAGAGGTGCAGCCATGGCAAAGGATGGTAAAGCCATTATAGCAATGCCTTCGACAGCTGCTAAAGGAAAAGTATCAAGAATAACACCATTTATAGATCATGGGTCGGCGGTAACCACTTCAAGAAATGATGTGGATTATGTTGTAACGGAGTTTGGTATTGCGCCATTAAAAGGACAGACTTTGCAACAAAGAGCTAGAAATTTAATCAATATTGCACATCCTGATTTCAAAGATGAACTTGCTGTTGAATTTGAAAAGAGGTTTAATACAAAATTCTAAACAGCTGATTTTATGAGAGAGAAATCAATACTCTCTCTATAAAATAAATTTAAGGAGGAGTTAGAATGAGAGCATTAAAAGTTGCCCCTGAGGTTTTTGTTTTTGATACTTTTAAAGAATTTGCCGATGAGTTCCAAATTGGAAAAAAAGATTTGGTATTAACTCATGAATTTCTCTATGAGCCCTTCATGAAGCCATTAGGAATTGAATCCAACTACATATTCCAAGAAAGATTTGGCGTTGGTGAACCTTCTGATGAAATGATTGATGCGATTACTGCAGAAATGAGTCAATATGACTTCGACCGAATTATTGCTTTTGGCGGTGGTACTATTATTGACATTGCAAAATTGTTTGGGCTTAAAATGCCTGAAAAATCAATAGATCTTTTTGAAGGCGTTGCACCAATAGAAAGAGTTAAAAAATTAGTACTTGTACCGACTACTTGTGGGACAGGAAGCGAAGTCACTAACATTTCTATTGCTGAACTTAAATCAAAGCATACTAAAAAAGGTCTTGCAGTCGATGAATTATATGCGGATGCAGCGGTATTGATTCCGGAAACCATTAAAGGACTTCCATATAAATTCTTTGCAACCAGTTCAATAGATGCTTTGATCCACGCTATTGAATCTTTTGTTGCACCTAAATCTAATGAGTATACAGAATTATTTGCACTAAAAGCCATTGAAATGATTGTTGCCGGATACAAAACCATTGCTGAAAAAGGTGAAGAGGCAAGATATGACTTGCTTAAAGATTTTGCTATAGCTAGTAACTATGCAGGGATTGCTTTTGGAAACACAGGGGTTGGTGCCGTACATGCATTGTCCTATTCCATTGGTGGCGCTTACCACGTACCACACGGGGAAGCGAATTATCAATTCTTTACTGAAATATTTAAAATGTACAACAAGAAAAATCCTGATGGCAAGATCAAAGAAGCGAATCAAGTTATTGCCAATGTGCTTGGTGTTAATGTCGATGATGATGTTTATGCAGCATTAGAAGACTTATTGAATCAAATTATTGCTAAGAAGCCTTTAAAAGAATACGGTATGACAGAAGCTGAAATCGATTCCTTTACTGAAAGTACAATCGCAAATCAACAAAGACTTCTTGCTAATAACTATGTAGAGCTATCAAAAGAAGAAATTAGAGAAATCTTTGCAAGTTTATATTAAAATGAAGTTTGTTTAAGAAGCTGTCTTTTCTAGGTGTATTCCTAGAAAGACAGCTTTTTAAAAATATTTTTGTAGATGGGGTTCATACATGATATAGTGGATTAAGACTTAATATTGTGATAGAATATGTCGGGTAAATATAATTTTGTTTTAAGGATGCTCGGGAAAGCAATAATCATATTAAGAGGTGATATTAGTGTTCTATCTTCAATTAGCAATCTTAGGATTTATAGGAGCTGTAATAGGGTATTTAACCAATACGATAGCGGTAAAAATGATTTTTAGGCCTTTAACCCCGGTAAATATTCCATTGTTAAATATAAAGATACAGGGATTAATTCCTAAAAGAAGAGTGGAAATTGCCAAGACGATTGGTGAAGTTGTTGATAATGAATTGGTGTCTATTGAATCTATCATGGATAAATTTATTGAAAGCAGTAATAAGGATGAGTTGATCGAGAAGCTTAAGAAAAAGGTTAAAAGTGCTATAGATAAACATATGCCGCCAATTGTGCCACAGATGTTTAAAGGCATGATAATGGATTATGCAGATGAAATTATTGATAGAGAAGCAGAACAAATCATTAATGAAGCAATGGATAAACTCATTGACAAGGCAAGCCTTCATGTGAAGATATCCGAAATGGTAGAAGAACGCATCAATGGCTTTGAAATTGAAAAACTTGAAAAATTGACTTTGGAAATTGCTAAAAAAGAATTGCAGCATATTGAATGGTTAGGCGGCGGAATCGGATTTGTCATTGGTATTATCCAAGGTCTAATTGTCTTAAATATTTAATATGGCTGTGTCTGCATTCAATTGTAGAGAAAAAACACTCAAGTATTTTTTCAGAATATAATAGTGTTGACTTAAATGCTCAAACATTATATGATAGAAACAAATAGGAAGGTTTTTTGTACCCATTCAATGAAAAGCCATTCCACTGAGAGGAATGAGGGCGTGCAATCTGTAGATAGAATAACCAATATTATTCATGTATTAAGTCAAGAAAATAGAGGGTTATCCATTTCCGAGATTAGTAATAAAACCGATTTATCTCCAAGTACGGTGCATCGTTTACTGAAATCATTACAAGATAAGAACTACGTTGTCCAGGACGATGAGAGTAAAAAGTATAAATTAGGATTGGAAATATTAAGGGTGGCGATACATCTTTTAAATAATAACAATGTGGTCAATATTGCAAGAAAACATAATGAAAGTTTAGCTGAGAAGTGTAAGAAGATGGTATTTTTATCCGTACTTGAAAATGATCGTGTGATATGTGTGGATACAGCTACCACTATTAAAAGCACCAGTCAATTTTACGTACGTATTGGTTCAGAGATGCCCATTAATGCCAGTGCATCGGCTAAGGCCATTATTGCCTATCAAGATGATGATTATATAAGAAAGTTACTAAATAAAAATGAATTAAAAAAATATATGGGTAGGACAAAAGTTGATTGTGAAGAGATCATGAAGGAATATAAAGAGATTGTAAACGAAGGACTGGCCATATGCGATGAAGAAATGGAGGTTGGCGTACAAGCGATTGCTTCTCCTATTCGGGATTATAGGGGCAATGTAATAGCCAGCGTATCCATTATTTTAACCAAATCCAATAACGTTATTGAAAAAGATATTATAGAAAGTGTAAAGGCTTGCAGTGATCAAATCTCACAAGAATTAGGTTGTATTATAGTGAAACGATAGTGTAACAATAGTGGAACGATAGTTCAACCATTGCTCAACTATTGTTCAACCATTGTTTAACCATTGTTTAACCAAAGGAGGGGGAAGTATGATATGGGATCATGTTATTAAAAACGGAACCATTGTGACATCAAAAGACGAGTACAAAGCAAATATCTATATCAAAGATTCAAAGATTTCAGCCATTTCAGCTATAGAACTTGGCGGTGATGCAAAAGTAATCACTGATGCAACCGGGATGCATGTTTTCCCGGGATTTATCGATACCCATGTTCACTCCAGGGATAAAGGCAGTGAACATAAAGAAGACTTTTTTCATTCTACCATGGCGGCTGCAGCAGGGGGGATTACCATGGTATTTGAGATGCCAAATGCGATTCCGGCTGTATGCAATGTAGAAAAATTTAAAGAACAGGCAGCCAATTTATCTCAAAAAGCTCATGTGGATTTTGCGATGTGGGGAATATGTTTAGGTGATTTAAATAATAAAGATTTACAAGATTTAAATCATGCAGGTGTCATCGCCTTTAAGTTCTTCTGGGGCTATGCTGTCAATAAAAACACCTATCAGTTGGTCTATAACTATAAACCGAATATGAAAGATGTGATTCCACCGTTTCACGATGGGGAAGTGTATAAGATATTTAAAGCAGTTGAAAAGACGGGTAAACAACTGGCAATCCATGCTGAAAATGCTGACCTGATTCAGACATTAACCTATGAACCGGAGCTCATTGATGATGCATTAGGAGAATATGATCGTTTTGTAGAGTCCAGGCCGGTGATTGCAGAAGAAACGGTTATACAAACTGCCATATCCTTCTCTAAAAAGACCAATTGTCCGTTACATATATTACATGTAAGCTCTAAGGATGGAATAGATGCGATTCGTATGGCTCAGGAGAAAGGGTTAAGCGTAACAGCAGAGACTTGCCCTCAGTTTTTGTATTTAAACCATTTGTCTTTTGATGCATTAGGGCCAAAGATAAAGGTTTACCCGCCGGTGAAATACAAAGAAGATCAGGAAGGTTTGTGGAAAGGTATCCATGATAAAACCATTTCTTTGGTATGCTCGGATCATGCCCCTCATACTCAAGAAGAAAAAACAGGTGGACTTCATGAGATTCCGGCAGGTATGTGCGGCGTAGAGACACTGGGACCTTTGATGATAGATGCTGTTAGTAAAGGCCGGATAACAAAACAAGAACTGGCTGCTTTGCTTTCAGAAAATCCGGCTCAATTGTATAACATCTATCCGAGAAAAGGGTCAATGCAAGTAGGATCAGATGCGGATTTTACAATCGTTGATTTTAATAAAAATATGGTGATTCGAGAAGAAGCTTTGCATAGTAAAAGTAAGGTAACAGCTTTTGATGGTTTTGAAATACAAGGAAAACCGGCAGCCACTATTGTAAGGGGTTTTACAGTAATGAAAGACGGTAAAGTAACTAGCGAAATAAAGGGCGAACTCATCAAACCATAAAGAGAGGAAAGATTGAAATTGAAAGAAAGCGTATCATTTGTTGTAACAGGAGACAGCTTTATAACAAGACGAAATATGCAGAATAAAAGTCAATCTTTTTATGAACTGAAAGATATCATTTGTAAAGGGGATGTAAAATTTACTAACCTGGAAGTGACAACCCATGATTTTGAAGGCTACCCTCATGCCTTTAGCGGAGGTACCTGGGCTATTGCGGAACCTAATGTATTAAAGGATATCAAAGCGTTTGGTTTTAACTTGGTGAATTGTGCCAATAATCATGCCATGGATTATTCTGAGGGGGGTCTATTGGCAACGATTCAACATCTAAAACAAGAAATGCTTCCTTATGCAGGCATAGGAAAGCATCTGGCAGAAGCTTCAAAACCTACCTATATTGAAACAGAGAATGGACGAATTGCCCTTGTGGCTGTAACGACTACTTTTCATGAATCATGGATGGCAGGTGAGCAAAGAAAAGATATGAAGGGACGCCCGGGGGTTAATGGGCTAAGAATCAATAGCGAATATACAGTTGAAAAAAAGTATTATGACAGCTTAAAATCTTTAGTCCATAAGATTGATATCAACGCTCAGTATAATCTTGATGTGAAAGAAGGCTTCGCAGTTGAGAAAGAAAATGTTTTGAAATTCGGCCAATATGATTTTGTTGAAGGAACAGAAAATAAAAGCTATCGATATCCTCATAACCAAGATAAGACTAGAATCATCAAATCCATTATGGAGGCTAAACGGCAAGCAGATTTTGTTCTTGTGAGCATTCACAGTCATGAAATGGAAGATGAGGATAAGAGTAAGCCTGCAGAATTTATGAAACAATTTGCAAGAGAATGTATCGATGCAGGGGCATGTGCCATACTTGGTCACGGGCCGCATATTCTAAGAGGCATTGAGATTTATAAGCATTGTCCTATATTTTATAGTCTAGGGAATTTCATATTTCAAAACGATACGGTATCCCATTTACCGGCTGATTTTTATAATAAATACAGCTTATCAGGCGACTGTGATGTGGCTGAGGCACTTGACGTTCGCAATAAAGATAACACCATCGGCTTAGGCGTTAACCCATATGTATGGGAATCAGTTATTGCTCATTTTGTTATGGATATCCATGGATTAAAATCCATTGAGCTTTATCCCATAGACCTTGGCTTTGATTTACCACCCTATAGGCGAGGATGGCCGGCATTATCACATAACAAAAGAATAGTAGATAGATTGACACAACTTAGTGCTGAGTTTGGAACCAAGATTGTTACTTCTGAAGATGGAGGAATGATTAAGTTGTAATTGCAATGATTACAGGTAGTGGTATGGCTGCAATCATTGTTGAATAATTACAAAATCTATTATTATTAAAAGAGGAGGAGAAAATGAAATTAAAGGGCAAAAAATTAAGATTTCTAATGGCGATACTTGTATTGGTATTAGCTGTAAGCGTAGTGGGATGTGGTGGCGAAAAAGCGCCGGAAAATACTGAAGGCGGAGACGCAGAAGCACCTGAAGAAAAAATATCCATAAAGTTCAGCCACAATCAACCGGTTGAAAGTCCGGAACACGTTGGTGCTTTAAAATTTAAAGAGTCGGTAGAAGCTATTGACCCGAGAATTGAAGTTGAAATTTATCCCGCATTGCAACTTGGCAGCTTAAGAGAGCAAGTTGAAGGCACTCAAATGGGCGTTATTAACATGACCATGCAGCCAATTGCAGTAGTTACGCCTTTTGTAGACGATATCAAAATGATTGACTTTCCATATTTATTACCAAAAGATACTGAGAAAGTATTTGCATTCCTAGACAGCGACCTTGGGCAAGAATCATTAGACAGACTAGAAGCAGGACAATTCAAAGGTTTAGGATACTGGTTTGGTGGGTACAAACTGTTTACAACTAAAGACGTTGAAGTACGTATGCCGGCTGATTTTGAAGGTGTGAAAATGAGAACAATGGAATCTCCGCTTTTATTATCTCAATATCAAGCTTGGGGTGCTACACCAATTCCACTTCCATATGCAGAGCTTTACAATGCACTACAGCAAGGCGTTGTAGATGGAAACGAGCAGCCTATCCAGACGATTTACTTAAACAAATTCCATGAAGTGCAAGGCAACATTATCCAAAGCTATCACGGAACGATGATGTATGTTGTCATGGCGAACAAGCCTTGGTTTGATGGTTTAGATGAAACCGCTCAAGCTGCAATCATTCAAGCCGAGAAAGACGGTAGAGAGGCAGAGCGTGTTGCATATGCTGAAAGTGAAGCAGATTACACGAATAAAATTATAGAGTCCGGTGTTAACTTCTATGCTTTAACAGATGAAGAAATCAATGCATTTAAAGAAGCATCTCTTCCTGTTTGGGAAGAGCATGCAACAACAGATTGGCAAAAAGAATATCTTGAAAAAGTTAAAAAAGCGCTTGAATAGACATTCATGAGTAGGTAATGGATACAGAGCTGGAAAGTTTTGTGATAATTTTCCAGCTCTATAATTTTTACATTTATGATTAGAAGAATATGTCAACTTAGTAAAAACCAGTTGTTAATTTTAGACAGATTAACCTTAAAGGTGGTGAAAAGATGAAAATACTAGCAAAGATTGAAGAAACCTTAATTGGCATTCTATTATTGGTTGCTACCATTGTATTGTTTGCAAATGTAGTATTACGTACCTTTAATCATAGCACAGTGTGGGCAGAAGAGTTTATACGCTATGCAATGATATGGATAACTTTTATTGGGTCGGCTATTTGTTTTAGGAAGAATATTCATTTTGGAGTGGATGTTATTTTAAGAATCCCCAGCAAATTATTCGTAAAAGTCATTAAATGCTTGATTATCATATTATCCGGACTGTTCTCCTTTTATGTTTTGAGATATGGCATACAGTTAACTTTGTTTGCAAAGGAAATGGGACAAATTGCTCCGGCATCACAGATACAGCTTTATTTAATCTATATGGTTTTACCTATTGGGGCAGCATTGTCCATCATCTATCTTGTAAGAAATTTAATTTACACCATAAAGGATATAGAAATTAATCCACCAGAAGAGATACAAGAAGAGAAATAGATCATCCAATAGAATTAATGAAGAAAGGAGTAACACAATATGATACAAGCATTAATATTATTTGCAATTATTTTACTATTAAGCGGAACGTCCATATATGTATCCCTTGGATTAGCTAGTTTTGGAGCCTTAATATTTTTTAGCGATATTCAGCCAATGATTATGATACAAATGTTTTTTGGTGGCATCGATAAGTTTGCATTAATGGCATTACCATTCTTTATTTTAGCAGCAAACCTAATGGATACAGGAGGGTTATCACGACGTATTCTAATATGTGCTAAAGCTCTGGTGGGTCATATTTCAGGAGGTTTAGCCATGACAACACAGGTATCATCCATGTTCTTTGGTGCTTTGTCCGGTTCAAGCCCGTCAACCGTTATCGCCATTGGAAAGGCTATGTACCCAGAGCTGGTTAAGGCAAAATATCCCCCTTCATTTGCAGCCGGATTATTGGCATCCTCCGGATCAGTCGCTTTGATTATACCACCAAGTATTACATTGATTGTCTATGCCTCTGTAACAGGTGTATCCGTAGGAGCTCTTTTCATGGCCGGTATCGGAGCCGGAATCGTTTACGGATGCGCTAGTTTAATCTATATTTATTATTATTCTGAAAAACTGGGTGTACCCAAGGATAAAAAGGCATCCTATACCGTGTTAATGAGAAGCATTAAAGACGCTTGGTGGGCGTTACTTGTTCCTGTTATCATATTAGGAGGCATATATTCAGGTATTTTTACGCCAACAGAAGCAGCAGGTGTATCCGTTATCTATGCTGTATTCATTGGTAAATTTGTCTATAAAGAGTTGACCTTTAAAGGAATATTTGAAGCCTGTAAAACTTCAGCCGTAACATGTGCTCAGGTTCTGGTATTGGTTGCTGCAGCCCAAGCCTTAGGATGGATGCTGACAGTAGGCCAAGTACCCCAAACCATTACAACAAGTGTTTTGGGCAGCATTACATCAAAGGTATTATTTTTATTATTATTAAATATTGTGTTACTGGTATTGGGCATGTTCATGGAAGGTATTGCAGCGATTATAATCATTACACCGCTTATTTTCCCAATCATAGGGACACTGGGGATCGATCCTGTTCATTTAGGCGCTATTATGATATCTAACCTAGCGATTGGTATGTTTACACCACCTTTTGGTATGAATATTTTTGTAACCAGTTCTATTACCAAGCTGGATTTAGTAGAAATGCTGCCGGGGATAGCAAGATTTTTTGTTGTGGATGTGATTGCATTAGCACTGATTACTTACATACCACAAATTTCATTGTTTATCCCCAATCTATTAAAATAGATGTAGAGAGAAGGTTATAAAATGGGAACACCAAATTTAGAAGTGAATATTGGCCATATAAGATGTAAAAATCCGGTGCTGCCGGCCTCAGGAACTTTTGGGGTAGAATCTGCACAATTTATTGATGTAAGTCGGTTAGGTGCCATTGTACCCAAGAGCGTTACCTTAGAGCCCAGAGAGGGGAATCCACCACCGAGAATAGCAGAGGTTGTAGCAGGACTTATCAATTCTGTAGGGATTCAGAATAAAGGGGCTCTGCATTTTGTAAATGAATTGGTGCCTTTCTTTCAGCAATTTGATACGCCTATTATTGCCAGTGCTTCCGCTTATTCCATTGATGAATTTAAAAGGATTGCAGAGATATTTAATCAATGTCCTCATATAGATGGTATTGAGCTGAATATATCCTGTCCTAACCTGAAGGAAGAAGGACGATCATTTGGAATGAGTTGTGAAGCCTCCTACCAAGTGGTAAAAACGGTTAAAGAAAATTCGGATAAAGTCATTATCCCTAAACTCAGCCCAAATGTAACCGATATTGCTGAAATTGCCCTTGTTTGTCAAGAAGCAAAGGCGGATGCTTTAACCGTAGCCAATACTTTAACCAGCATGGCCATAGATATTGAAACAAGAAAGCCCAAATTAGCCAATATTGTAGGCGGTTTATGCGGCCCCGCCATCAAACCTGTTGTTGTTCGTATGGTGTGGCAGGTTGCAAAGGTTGTAGATATTCCCGTTATCGGTGTAGGCGGAATATCCAATTATAAAGATGCGATTGAATACTTTATTGCAGGGGCAACGGCGGTACAGGTAGGCGTTGCCAATTTGGTGAATCCTCATGTTATGATAGACATAATAGAAGGTATTGAAAAGTTTATGATAGAAAAAAGTATAGATAATATGGACGATCTGATTAAGTCCATTGTTATGGAATAAGATAATGTGGGTGATGAAATGGAAGTAAATATTAGCCGATTTATCGATGAGTTAACTAAAATCAACCAAATAGGTTATAGAGCGAATCATGGGATTACCCGCCTTGCTTTTTCACAAAAGGACATGGATTTGCGAAAAGAAATAAAAAAAATGTGTCAAGAGTTGGATCTTGAGATTATGGAGGATGGAGCAGGTAATATATGGGCAAGAAAAGAAGGTACAGATAGTAGCTTGCCATCCGTTTTAGTAGGATCCCATGTGGACAGCGTTCATGATGGGGGCGGCTATGATGGGGTTTTAGGTGTTATGGCCGGTTTAGAAGTCATTCGAATGATAAAAGAAAATAATATAGAGAATAAAAATCCTATTGAAGTGGTGGTCTTTTCAGTTGAAGAATCCAGTCGGTTTAATATTTCTACCGTAGGGAGCAAATTGATAACAGGAAAGATTAAAGGCAAACATCTAAAAAATTATTATGATGAAGCGGGTATCAGTTTATATGATGAGATGGTAAAAAGAGGTTGTAAGCCTGATGATGTAGAGTCAGCTAAGAAAAAGCTCAGTGAAGCCAAGGCTTTTTTTGAGCTTCATATTGAACAAGGCCCTATCTTAGAGAATAAAGGGATTAATATCGGTGTTGTAGAAGGCATTGCTGCGCCTACAAGGCTAAAAGTTAAAGTCATAGGAAAGACAGCCCACTCAGGAGCTTGTCCGATGGATATGAGAAGTGATGCTTTAGCTGCGGCTGCAGAGATCATCTTAGCCGTAGAAAAGGCCGGAAATGAGGAAGCAGGTAATAGAACTGTAGCAACAGTTGGAAAATGTAATGTTATTAATGGTGCCATGAATATTGTGCCTGGAGATGTGGCCCTTTATGTGGATATCAGAGGCATCAAAAAAGATAGTGTTATTAAATGTTATGGAACCATTCAATTAGCAATTGATCAGATCTGTAAAAATCGTGGATTGAAATACAATACTGAGATACTTTGTGATGAAAACCCTGTGGCTTTGGATAAGGATTTGAATTATCTGGTCAAGCAAAGTTGTCTTGATCTGGGATTATCTTATGAAATCATGCAAAGTGGTGCAGGACACGATACCATGAATATTGCCGATGTGGTAAAATCAACCCTTATTTTTATTCCTTGTATTGATGGTGTAAGCCATAATAAGAATGAAGAGGTAAGGGCTTCTGATATTAAGAATGGGATACAGCTCCTTTATAAAATAGTGACCACCATGGCATGTTAGAACGTGTAACCATAGATAAAAGAGAGAAGGTAGCCTATGAAAATGTGTATAGGTAGAGTAATTGAAAATAAAAGAATAATAGAGGATTATTATCTGCTTACATTGGCATGTGAAGATATTGCCGGCTGTATTCAAGAAGGGCAGATTCTTCATGTCCAATGCGGTGATGAAGAGCAAAAGGACCCCCTTCTTAGAAGGCCCTTTAGCGTGTATCGTTTTAACAGAGATAAAGGGCAGATACAAATCATGTACCTGGTAAAGGGTAAAGGGACTCGTGTGATGGCAACCTTTAAAAAAGGTGAACATGTTAGTCTTATAGGACCTACAGGCAGTCACTTTGAGGTAGCAGAAGGCACTAAAGAGGACAGCCTTTTGATTTATGGAAGAGGTGTAGGCATCGCGGCCATTGTTTCTTTAGCAGAGAAAGCAAGAAGGCTGGAGAGAAAGACCATGGTGATCCTCAGTGGTAAAACGAATAAAAAAATTATTTCTAAGGATTACCTAGAAGCAATAGGGTGTCAAGTCATTGTTGTTCATGATGCAGATGGAACCAGTTCTGTTGAAAATATAGAGAAGATAACACGAGAAGCTTTAGAAAAGTATCATGTTAAAGGGCTGTATACCTGTGGCTCTAATCGAATTGGAAGATTATTCAAAAGAATATGTGATGAATATAATGTGAAGGGTTATATATCTGTAGAAGAACACATGGCATGCGGCATTGGTGTGTGTTTTGGTTGTATATGTAAAACCGCTCAAGGGCATAAACGAGTGTGTACGGATGGCCCTGTATTTAATATAGAGGATATTGAGATATGAAATAATAATGCGGATGGTTTGAATAATGTACGCTCTAATGGTAAACATAATAATAGTATCAAAAGTGATACCGTATGTTATAAAATAGAATATCTTGACAAAAATCATTTGAATCGTTAATATTATATTAAGTTTGAATATATAACGCTATGAAAAGAAGAGTACTATGATACGTACATTAAGAGATAAGGTGTCGCGGCTGTAAGCACCTTTTGTAAACGGTTATAGGAAAACTACCTTGGAGCTGCTGCCTAGTAGAATATTCGAAAGGTATGCCGGTATATTAACCAATATATCGTTAAAGAGATGAAGTAATATAATGGGTGGAACCGCGAGCAAACTCGCCCCAGTTTTTGGGGGTGGGTTTTTTGATTGCAATAAAAATAAATAAAATATGAATATATGGAGGAAATAGTGATGGAAAAAGTAAATATTACATTAAACGATGGCAGTGTTAAAATCTTTGAAAAAGGCGTATCGCTTTTTGATATAGCAAAAGGGATACATCCGGCCTTGGCAAAAGAAGCAGTTGCTGCTGAAGTAAATGGGCATGTGGCAGGCATGTCCCAAATCATAGAAGAAGATATTGGACTCAACATACTTAAGTTTGACGCTGAGAATGCTCAAGAAGTATTTAGACATTCCAGTTCTCATATTTTAGCGCAAGCCGTAAAGAAGCTGTATCCTGATGCAAAATTAGGGATTGGTCCTGCTATTGACAATGGCTTCTATTATGATTTTGATTTAGAACATCGTTTTACAGAAAATGATTTGGCAAAAATACAAAAGGAAATGGAAAAAATAGTATCAAGTGCTTTGGACATTAAAAGATTTGAACTTTCCAGAGAAGAAGCCATCCATTTAATGAAAGAAAAAGATGAACCTTATAAGGTAGAATTGATTGAGGATTTACCGGAGGATGCGGTGATTTCATTTTATCAGCAAGGTGATTTCGTTGATTTATGTGCCGGTCCGCATATGATGAATACCAAACAAATTAAAGCTCTTAAGCTGACCAGCGTTGCAGGTGCATATTGGAGAGGCAGCGAAAAAAATAAAATGCTGCAAAGAATATATGGCACATCTTTTCCAAAGAAAAAGCAGTTGGATGAGTATCTTAACTTATTAGAAGAAGCTAAGAAAAGAGACCATAGAAAGCTTGGAAAAGAATTGGAGCTATTCGTATTAAGGGATGAAGCACCTGGATTTCCATTCTTTTTGCCTAAGGGTGTGGACTTAAAAAATACATTGGTTGAATACTGGCGAGAGGTTAGAAAAAAAGGGGGCTATGTTGAAATTGAAACACCCATTATTCTAAATCGTCAGCTATGGGAGACTTCAGGACATTGGTTTCATTACAAAGAAAATATGTATACAACAACCATTGATGAACAAGACTTTGCTATTAAGCCTATGAATTGTCCAGGGGCTATGTTGGTTTATCAAAACAAAATGCATTCCTATAAAGAATTTCCATTACGTTATTCTGAACTGGGCAGGGTTCACAGACATGAATTGTCAGGTGCATTACATGGCTTAATGAGAGTTCGAGCTTTCACTCAAGATGATGCCCATATATTTATGTTACCGGAACAAATTAAAGACGAAATTAAAAACGTAACCGGTATAGTAGATGAGATCTATACAACTTTAGGATTTAAATACAATATTGAATTGTCTACAAAACCTGAAAAAGCTATGGGCTCAGATGAAGAATGGGGTTTGGCAGAAACTGCTCTCAAAGAAGCGTTAGATGAAATGGATATCCAATACAAAATTAATGAAGGGGATGGCGCATTTTACGGACCTAAGATAGATTTCCAGTTAGAGGACTGCTTAGGAAGAACTTGGCAATGTGCAACGATACAGCTGGATTTTCAGCTGCCTCAGAGATTTGATACTTCATATATTGGGCCCGATGGCGAAAAACATAGACCTATCGTTATTCATACAGTAGCCCTTGGAAGCCTGGAAAGGTTTATAGGGATATTGATCGAGCACTTTGCAGGAAGATTTCCACTATGGCTGGCTCCGTTACAAGTAAAAGTTTTGCCTATTACAGACAAATTTAATGATTATAGTATGGAGGTTGTTAAACAATTAAGTGATGCACGCATTAAAGTGGAAATGGATACTCGAAACGAAAAAATAGGATATAAAATAAGAGAAGCTCAACTTGAAAAAGTCAATTATATGTTAATTATAGGGGAAAAAGAAGTGGCATCGCAGACTTTATCCATTAGATCCAGAGATGAAGGGGATTTAGGAAGCTTTGAGATTGGCAATTTCATTGATAAATTAAATGAAGAAATAAAAACTAAGTCTATAATTGAAAACAGTAAATAAATGCAATAAGTAAGGGCGTACCATACGCCCTTACCAACTATCCACTACCCAACTTTTCTATGATAGTGCTTTTTTATATATTTTAAATGTCGGGTCAGTTTTTAAAATGATCTCATCTATTTCTTCTTCGACTAAGGTCTCTTGTTCAAATAGATGGTTGGCCAATGCTGTTAAAATATTGTTATGCTTGGTTAGGATATTCAATGCATCCTTATAACATTCATCAATGATTGTTTTGACTTCATGATTCACGTCAGTAAAGCAGTTACGGATAATATTTTCGTCGTAAATAATATTACCAAGCCGGCTCATTCCAAGTTCACAAACCATTTCATATGCAATAGAATTTGCTTTTTTCAGATCATCTTTTGCTCCGGAAGAGATTTCATGAAATATGAGCTGTTCTGCGGCTCTTCCTCCAAAAAGTACTTTTACTTTTTGTTTCATTTCCATCTCAGTAATTAAAAAGCGATCTTCTTCAGGAACTTGAAGTGTATAACCCAATGCTTTTCCTCTTGGAATAATAGATATTTTACTGATACTATCCGTATTTAAATATTTAGCAACTAAGGCGTGACCCGCTTCGTGAAATGATACTTTTTGTTTTTCTTTATGAGAAATAACAGCTGATTTTCTTTCCAGGCCGGCAATCACTTTTTCGATGGCTTCATCAATTTCTATATTTGAAATCAAATTTTTTCTGTACCGAACAGCTAGAATGGCAGCTTCATTGGCTATACTTGCCAAATGCGCGCCTGTCATACCAGATGTTTTTTTAGCAATATCTTTCACTTTAATCAACTTATCCAATGGCTTATTATTTAAATGAACTTGTAATATCTCTTCTCTGGCTTTAATGTCCGGCCGGCCAACATATATTTGTCTATCGAATCTGCCGGGTCTAAGTAGAGCTTCATCCAATAAGTCAAGTCGATTGGTAGCTCCTATTATAATTACAGACTCATTGGTTTCAAAACCATCAATTTCGACCAATAATTGATTTAAAGTTTGATCCTTCTCATTATTAGTCTCATTGGTTCGTTTTGCACCAATAGCATCTATCTCATCGATAAATACTACGCTTGGCGACTCTTTCTTTGCTTTCTCAAATAATGTTCGAACTCTTTTTGCACCTACACCTACGTATTTCTCAACGAACTCTGAACCGCATGCATTATGAAAATAAGCACAGCTTTCTCCTGCAACTGCTTTTGCCAGCAGGGTTTTTCCCGTTCCTGAAGGACCATGGAATAATATACCTTTTGGTAACTTAGCACCCATTTTCCTATATTGTTCAGGACATTTGAGAAAATCAATAATTTCAATTAATTCTTCTTTTACCTCATGTAAACCTGCTACTTCATTAAAGGTAGTTCTTGGGGATTTGATAGGCGACTCCTTTTTATCTGAAGATAAATCTTTTTTATTGTTTCGAACTCTTGCAGTCTCCGGTTGTAGTGAGGGATTGGGTTTCCCATAATACATCAGTAATACAACACAACACAAAATAAGAAAGATTAAATCAACAAAATTATTATATATATATGGAAAGTCAAAAACGAAATATCCAAAAATTGATACTACTGTATATACTAGACATACGACAGCAAAAATAAGTATTATTTTTCTTTTCAAATTATCACCACCTTCTTTTTTTGTTAATGTTATTTTGTCCAATAAAAGTGATATAATAATTTCATATCAATATTTTTAAAAATAAATATTTTGGTTATTTTTCTTTTATTTTGAAATTTAT
>JANQMT010000189.1:0-5269 GCA_028279945.1 Clostridia bacterium | reverse complement strand
TGGAGAGTTTCTGTATGAGACCTGCAACGTAATCATAGATTACTGCTAGGGCTTCATGGGAGCAAGAAAACCAAAAGACGCAGTAGATTTTTGTAGTTTATCGTGAATAATCTGGGTATAAAGATAATCTCTTAATAAAAAGGAGAAGTTAAGATGAAAATAGAAAGAATGATTTCAGGCGGGCTGATGACTAACGGCTATTTCGTATATGATGAACGGGCTATGAAAGGATACCTCATAGATCCGGACGGCAATCCAAAAAAATTTTTAGATCGAATTAAAACTTTGAAATTAGATTTAAAAGGTATTATATTGACCCATGGTCATTATGACCATAGGGGGGCTGCACCGAGAATCATTGATGAATACCGCTGTGATGTCTTAATACATGAGAAAGAAGAAGGTATTCCACTTAAGATTACCACCTATCTTAAAGACAATGATGAAGTCATATTCGGTAAAGAAACATTAAGGGTAGTCAATACACCGGGACATACAAAAGGTTCCATATGTCTCATATCAGAGGACGGTAAAACCATCTTTACCGGAGATACCATTTTTAATGTAGACTTGGGAAGAACCGATTTAGGCAGCGGCTCATTGAGTGATATGAAAAAGAGCATAAAAAACATTGTATCTCAATGGCCTGACGATACCATGATCTACCCGGGACATGGGGATCCCTGTTCAATGGCTTTTGTAAGAAAACAAAATTGGGAATACAACGACATTATAAATGAAAAAATATAAAGGTAAGTAAAAGATTATAATCTAAATACCTTCAATTACTTTTTGGCATAATGCCAAGTTCTCTCTAATAGATATATGATATGAAACATTTTGGAGGGCAAAATGGGAAGCTGTAATATATCTATTAAAGCCGAGAACTATAAAAGAGGATTGGTATATGGAGAAATAAACGATATGGAATTCATTGCTTTTGTTAATAAAGAAAAAAGTGATGAAGGTATCAACCCGGAGAATTTAAGATCAGGAAAAGGACGTGTTGTTAAACTATGTATTTTTCAGGACACCATTGAAGAAGAAGGTGACCCATTTAAAATGGTCTTTAAGACCAGTAGATATATTTATGCTGAATATAATGGAAAATGGGAAGTATTGAATGTAAAATATTATGATCTTATTCAATATCTAACCCGATATTTAGAAAAAAGATATGCTTTTAGAGTCATACATGGCAATGATGAAGAATAAAAATAGATATTTTAATATCTTGCCTTGACCTAAGTATTGTTTTTTTATATAATTTATTGTAAATTTCATATTGTAAAAGCAATGAGAGAGAGGAGTATACAGTTATACTTAAAGAGAACAATGCTCGCTGGCTGGAAGGCATTGAAAGGCAATGACTGTTGAAGGTAGCTCTTGAGCTTTCAAACCGAAATGATTAGGTTTGAACGGGAAACCGTTATTTTGAATGAGTGTCGTATTAACGAAAAAAAGGTGGTACCGCGGAAACAATCTCCGTCCTTATTTTAGGGCGGAGTTTTATATTTTTGCCGTTAGGAGGAAATGTGATGGATAAATTATTAAACAAAACTTATAATCCAAAAGAGTTTGAAGATCGAATATATCATATGTGGGAGGAAAATGGATGTTTTAAGGCAGTAGTCGATTATGCTAAAAAACCATTTACGATTGTTATGCCCCCGCCCAACATAACAGGTCAACTGCATATGGGACATGCTTTAGACCAAACATTACAAGATGTTTTAACCCGCTTTAAAAGAATGCAAGGCTTTAATGCACTTTGGCTTCCCGGAACAGACCATGCAAGTATTGCCACAGAAGTAAAAGTTGTAGAAAAGATCAGACAAGAAGAAGGTAAGACAAAAGAAGAAATAGGCAGGGAAGAATTTTTAAAAAGGGCTTGGAAATGGAAAGACGAATATGGCGGCAGAATTACAGAGCAAGTCCGTAAATTGGGGAATTCATGTGATTGGGACAGAGAAAGATTTACCATGGATGAAGGCTGCAGCATTGCCGTAACGGAATTCTTTATCAGGCTGTATGAAAAAGGGCTTATATATAAAGGCAATCGTTTGATTAATTGGTGTCCAAGCTGTACAACTTCTCTTTCCGATGCAGAAGTAGAACATGATGATAAGACCGGAAAATACTACTATGTGAAATACCCTGTAGTAGGGGATGAAGAAAACTATTTATCCATTGCGACTACAAGACCGGAAACCATGTTTGGCGATACGGGAATAGCTGTTCACCCGGATGATGAAAGGTACCGGCATTTAATTGGTAAGAAAGCTTTACTACCAATCGCTGATAGAGAAATCCCTATTGTTTCCGATGAATATCCGGATATGGAAAAGGGAACGGGTGCGGTTAAAATAACACCGGCTCATGATCCAAATGATTATATTGTTGGAGAAAGACAAAATTTGCCTCAAGTCATATGCATGAATGAGGATGCAACCATGAATGAGAATGCGGGAAAATATGCCGGAATGGATCGCTATGATTGCAGAAAAGCATTATTGAAAGAGCTGGATGAAAAAGGATATTTGATAAAAACCGAAGATACACAGCATAATGTGGGAACATGCTATAGATGCAATACCACCATAGAACCTATGCTTTCAGACCAATGGTTTGTTAAAATGAAGGAATTAGCCGAACCGGCAATTCAAGTCGCTAAATCCGGAGAGCTAAAGCATGTACCGGATCGATTTGAAAAGATATATCTTCATTGGCTGGAGAACATTAAAGACTGGTGTATTTCACGTCAGTTATGGTGGGGCCATAGAATACCTGCCTATTATTGTGAAGATTGCGGTGAGCTGATTGTATCCAAAGATAAGCCGGAAGCTTGTTTGAAATGTTCAAGCAGTAAATTTAAGCAAGATGAAGACGTTTTAGACACATGGTTCAGTTCAGGATTATGGCCTTTCTCTACACTGGGGTGGCCGGAACCAACAGAAGATTTAAAATACTTTTACCCTACGGATGTTCTGGTAACGGCATATGATATTATTTTCTTCTGGGTTGTAAGGATGGTATTCTCTGCACTGGATCAAATGGATGAAATACCTTTCAAATTTGTTTATATTCATGGACTGGTTAGGGATGCAGAAGGCAGAAAAATGAGTAAATCCCTAGGAAATGGTGTGGACCCGCTGGAGATTATTGACCAATATGGTGCAGACGCATTGAGATTTATGTTAATGACAGGTATATCACCGGGCAGCGATATCAGATTCAATACGGATAAAATTGAATCAAGCCGAAATTTTGCCAACAAGCTTTGGAATGCTTCTAGATTCCTATTAATGAATGTAGAAGGAAAACTTATTGATGACGCAACCGCTTGCAAAGGATTTAAAGCAGAAGATAAGTGGATTATTTCAAGGATGAATACCGTTGCCAAAGAAGTGACCTACAATATGGACAAGTTTGAACTTGGTTTAGCAGCTCAAAAGATATATGATTTCATTTGGAATGAGTATTGTGATTGGTATATCGAGATGGTAAAGCCAAGACTATATTCTGATGATACGGATGATAAGAATGTAGCGATATACGTGCTAATAAGCGTATTGAAAAATATGCTTAAACTATTGCATCCTTTCATGCCATTTATAACAGAAGAGATATGGGCATACCTGCCGGAGGCAGAGACCCTCTTAATAAGTGAAAGCTGGCCTGAGTATGATAAAAATAGTCACTTTGCAAAAGAAGAAGAGCAAATTGAATTTCTTATGGATATGGTAAGATCCATAAGAAATATTAGAGCTGAAGCGGATACAGTGCCGTCTAAAAAATTAAATGCGGTTATTTTAGCGGAAGAAAAAATATGTGAAGACATCCATAAAGGTGAATCTCATATTAAAAATTTAGCGAACATAGAGAAGATTACTACGACAAACAATAAGTCTGAAATACCTGATGATGCAATGTCAGCAGTTATCAAAGGTGTTGAAATTTTTATTCCTTTAGACGAATTGGTAGACTTCAACGCAGAATTAGAAAGACTTGAAAAAGAAAAAGAAAAACTCCAAAAAGAGCTGAAAAGAGTTGAAGGTAAACTTTCCAATGAGAGCTTCATATCTAAAGCACCGCCACAAGTTGTAGAAGCTGAAAAAGAAAAGAAGTTAAAATATCAAGATATGATGAGGAAAGTGATAGAAAGATTGGAGATTGTGAAAAGAAAGATAGGTTAATGCTATGAACTATAATGATGTAATATCTAAAATACACAGTTTCAAACGGCTTGGAAGCCGTTTGGGACTGGAAAGAATGAAACGATTGCTCCAGTTATTGGGCAACCCGCATCAAGGCATGAAAGTAATTCATGTAGCCGGAACCAATGGAAAAGGATCTGTGTGCAGATATCTCTATTCCATCTTACAAACTCAAGGATATAAAACAGGTCTTTATACGTCCCCTTTTTTAGAAAGATTTACAGAAAGAATAGAATTTAACGGAAAAGAAATTGAGCAGTCGGAACTCATTGAATCTGCATCTTCAGTATTTGAGCAAGTGGATACCATGATTGCCAATGGCGAAGAAAGCCCTACGGAATTTGAAATTATTACGGCTATTGCGTTTTACTATTATAGCAGGCAAAACTTAGATTACCTAATTTTAGAGGTAGGATTAGGCGGCAGAGGCGATGCAACCAATGTCATCGAAACGTCTTTAGTTTCTGTTATAACATCTATTGATTACGATCATACAGAATATCTTGGAGACACATTAGAAAAAATCGCTTTTGAAAAATCGGGGATTATTAAAAAGAACTGTCCGGTAGTGGTATGTGTAAAGGATAGGGGAGCATTGGCAGTTATTAGGGAAAGAGCAGAAAATCAGTCGGCACCATTTATTCCGGTACCATATGATACAATTAGTGATATAAAAAGTGATTTGAATGGATATTCTTTTAATTTTCTATCCAATGACTATAAGACCGGTATGTTAGGCGCTCACCAAGTAGAAAATGCTGCCACAGCCATAACCGTGATAGAGCAGTTAAGAGCCAAAGGCATCAAGATATCACAAGAGGCCTTACTCGAGGGGTTGTTAAGAGCAAAACAAAATGGACGATTCGAAATTATTGAAAGAAATCCATTAACCATTATTGATGGCGCACATAATATTTCAGGAATGATGTCTCTTAGAAAAACAATTTCTGAATTGCTGGAGGGTAAAAAAATATTGCTCTGCATCGGACTGTTAAGAGATAAGGATATAGATGAGATATTGGACATCATTGTTCCTATTGTCCATGAGGTGG
>JANQMT010000171.1:0-21514 GCA_028279945.1 Clostridia bacterium | reverse complement strand
AAAACAGATGGAAATAGGAGATTATATCCAATTTGGAAAATATAATAATGAACCAATATTATGGAGAGTAATAAATATAGATGACAATGGAAATGTATTAATTCTTTCGGATAGAATAATTTGTTTTAAAGCATTTGATTCAAAAGGGACTTATCACAGTGATGAGTTTAGATTATTTCTTGGAAGCAATTACTGGAAGGATTCTAATATTCGTCAATGGTTAAATAGTAATGATAATAAATACCATATTAAATGGATACAAAATTCTCCCTCAAAAGAAAATGTGCTATCAGGACTTCTACCTTATGAAAATGAAAAAGGGTTTTTAGCCGATGGAAATTTTAATAAAAGTGAAAGAAGCGTAATAAAATCAGTGATGCATAAATCTATATTACACGATACAGATATACAAAAAATAACAAAAGGTGAAAAAAATCTTAGAGTAACTTTACGCGGCGATTTAAAAGAAGCCGTAGCTGAATATGATAGTGTTTATTATGAAAATACAGAAGATAAAGTTTTTTTATTATCTTTAAAGGAATTATATGAATATGTTTATAAAAACAGAAGTTTATTAGGAGAAGATTATATTATTGCTAAACCAACAAAAGAATCTATCAAACAGATTATTAATGAACTTCCAGAAAAGCCCTTTGGTTTAAATACCGAATCAGGCTGGGATAGTTTTTTGCGTTCGCCATCATCTTCTACACCCAGCTTTGTACGTGTTGTAAAAGATGATGGTTCTATTGGAGATGGTGTTGCAAATTCTGCTGGTCATGGTGGAATAAGACCTGCTTTAACATTAGATTCACTTTCTATATATTTGAAAGGAGCAGGAACTAAATCTAATCCTTTTATTGTTAAAGTAAAAAATAAATAATTAAATTGTTATACTAAAAAAGTTATTTGGAGCTTTGAATTCTGAACCATTATCTGTAAGAATTACCAGAAAACATTCTTTAAATGCCTGATAACCGATTTTCTTGTACATAGTGTCTATAGCATTTTTTACCGAGTCTTGAGTGCAATCATTCATAAGTATTGCTATCATAAGTGAACAGTTCCTAAAGAACAATGTAAGTAATACTTTTCCACCTTTAGCACCCTCAACAGTATCCATTTCCACAACAGATGTTTCTGGACTATCTTTGATAAAAGTTTGGAAATCTTCATATGTACGACCGTGTCTGCATTTAGCTTGTTGCTTATCTTTGGGTGGAGCTTTTTTCTAGGTTTGCACCTTACTTTTCTAGGTAAATCTATATTTCTAGCTTCAAATAGATTCATTTCAAAGTAATTGTAGAGTGTTCTTTGTGAACAAGGAATTTCATCTTTATGATGCATGTGTGATAACGATTGACTTTTTTTCACAAGTGGAGAGATTAAAAGATCCAATTTTTCCAACTCAATTTTAGACATTCCAACGCCCTCTCTTGGTAGAACTTAGTTATCCCTGTAAGCAGCTTCTGCAACCTTTCATTTAACGCGTAATGTTTTTTTTACGAATATAAAGAAAAATATTGTAAATTTTTAAAATATATTGTAAAATAATGTATCATAATCAAAAACAATCCATGAAGAGAAGGAAGTTCCATATGCAGGCTGCTATTATATGTAAGGATAAAGAGATATTGAAACAAATTAATCGTATGTATTATCCAAAGCTGAAAAAAAGCGATCATTATTTGAATGTAAAGCAGTTTAAAGAATGTTACATGATTTACTATAATTTTTTATTTATACATAATGAAATATCTAACCACTTCTCTCAATACGACTGGCAGGAAATTAAGCGGTATTGTCAGAAAAAAGGGATTACAGTCCTGATTTATAATGAAAAAGAACGCAAGACAGAACTTCTTAATGAGTTTGAAAAAAACAAACATATGGAAAGCGAACCTTGTATGGAAGATGAAACCGTAGAATTACGGCCTCTTCATCATTCTGCCGATCAGAAAAATATAGAGAAAATAGAAGTTATAAAAACCATTTATTCTAATATTCCACAAAAGAATATTGGGATTGTGAATCTTTCACAAAGAGCAGGCAGTACATTTGTTACTCTAAATATGGCGAAAGCGTTATCTGATAACGGTGTATTAACAAGTGTCATTGAAATTCCTTTTAAAGCACCTTATATATTTGATTACTTGGGTATACAGCAAAAACTATTGGCAGATGACATCAATTTTAATAACTATTTATATATCAATGATGTGATTGAAAAAGTTGAAATAAAAAAGAAAAAGCTTTTATACGAAGATTGTATTCTATGGATGGTATGTAATCCGTTAAGAGTAATCAATAATCCTTTAGAGAATCAGCATATTCACAACATAATAAAACTATGTAAAAATACTTCGGTTAACTTATGCGATCTAGGTAGCAATTTGCTTCATTCATCATTTGAAGAACTACTTATTTTCTTAGATGTTGTTTTACTAATAGTAGACCCGTTACCGTCTGAAATTATTCTAAATGAAAAGACATTAGAGAAATTTAAAAATTTACAAGACCAAGGCCTTGAAGGTTATATGATTATCAATAAATATTGTAAGGGTGTTCACATGAAAGAGCTAATAGAGTACTTAGAGTGTTCGCCTATAGCGTATATACCGTTTATAAACGCTGAATATATCTATGAAGCAGTCTACAACTATAAAATTCCTTATGAATTGCCGAAGGTAAAGGCGTTGCTAAATCACGATATTCAAATGCTGATAGAGAAAGTACTGTTCAACGAGAAAATAAAGATATCAGAAAATAAAGTAAACAAATATAATCCTTTAAAACATTTAAAGAAAATGAAAGTAAGGAGGGGTGGTGATTGAAGGGGATAAGCTCCGGAAGGGTAAAAGGAATCATTGGGATTTTACTCATTATCATGGCAGTTAGTCTTATATTTTATTGGGAGAACTTTGGGAGAGAACAGCTTCTGTATAAGGAAGTTATTATTGCAAAACAAGACATATACCGTAATGATTGGATTACTAAAGATAATATCAGCGTTATAAAATTAGAAGAGTCAGCTATTCCAAAAGAGGCAGTTTCAAAACTTAAAGATATTATGGGTAAAGAAGCTAAACAGTTTATCCCTCAAAATGCAGTAATAGACCTGCGATATTTGACAGATAGAGGAATGACGTTGGCCCAAAACCAGTTTATATTTCGAATACCTAACGATTGGATCCAAAGCTATCCCGGGTCTCTGCGGAGAGGAGATGATATCTATTTATATCCCGTCAAACCAATAGAGGGATTGGAAGAGGAACCAATCAATTTAGAAACCACGTTATCTTTAATAGGCCTTAAAGTAGCCTATGTCAAGGATTCGGGAAATCGTGAGGTTAAAAATATTGAAAACCAAAAACTAGAACGTTTAGATGGCACATCTAATATCAATTTCATAGAAGTCATCATTACAAAAAATAAAGTGAAAAGACTACAAGAAATATATGATGATGGGTATAAGTTTTTAATGCTGTATCAATAGTGCTTTAAAGAAGAGTTTTTAATCACAATATTAAAACTGTATGGATGAGGGAGAAGGAATGAGAATAGGGTTAATCACAGATAGCAGTTTTTACGAAAGTATAGAGCATTATGAGCATCAAGACGAGATTTTTGTTTTCAACGCTTTGGATGATATAAATATTCAAGTCAACTGTTTGGTAGTGGATAACAAATATATTCCTGTCAATATGTTTATGAACTTTATAGAAAAAAACATAGACAACATGAAATATTTTTATATTTTATCCGAAGAAAATACACCTATGGCCATTACGCTTTTAAAGAGCAAAGGGATTATTGTTATACCCCCCATGTTAACGGAAAAACAAATGGTCAATAAGATATATCAAAACTTACTTGGAGAGAGTCACAGCGAAAATAATAATGTAGTGGTCTTTTTGGGTGCGGATAGTAAAGTAGGGACAAGCATGATTTCACAATGTATTGCTGAAAAACTATCTTCAGATAATGACATAAAAGTCTTGCTGGCAGTATTGGACGGTCAGCCCGGAATGGACTATATACACTACAATGATAATTGTGTAGGAATTGATACCATCAAAGGAAAAATTGCGCATCAAATACTAAGCGAAGAAGAGCTTGAAAACGTCTGCATTAAAATCAACCGGCTATATATACTGCAAGGGACACAAACCATCGTCAACAGAGCGCACTATCACCCTGAACACATTGAAACCTTCTTGGAATTGGCATCTCAAGCCTTTGATATTGTTATAGTAGATGCCGGGTGCAATGTAGAGCTGGGAATGACAATTGGAGCATTAAACAGCACACAGCACAGATGCTTAGTTTCCACTCAGCAGAGTACATGTTTAAAGCATTTTAAATTAGTAAAAGATCAAATATTATCTAAATTGAATATTCAAGATTTTGTTTTAATTATTAATAAATATATGGAAAACAATGAATTGCCGGATAAGCATGAACTTTCCCGTTATTATACTGCACCTATTGTGGCTGCAGTACCTTACTCAGAATACGGATGGCAGGCAGAGATAGAACAGTGCTCTTTACTCAACTTTCACGAACTATTTTACAAAGATGCCATTAGCCATATAACATCGTTTATTGAAGAAACGCTGAAAATAAAAAAAGAGATTAAAAAAGAAAAAAAGGGTTCATTCTTCAGCAAGATATTTAAGAAAAGAAAAGAGACGGCTCAATGAAAAATGAAAAAAAAGTATTTAAAATTGAGGATTATCTAAGCCAACAGGAATACAAGAAAGAAGACTTGAAATATAATAAAAAAATTCAGATTAAGCAATTTCATTTACTGTGCCAAGAAGTAAAAAATTATTTTGAAAAAGAATGGGAAATGGCAGATGGCAATTATGAAAAAAATTTGTTGGAGCATAAAAGAGCCATCATTGGACACGAGAAAGAGGTTGCGTATTTTAAAGACAAGATTAAAGAATATATTCAAGCTAATAACCTTAAAAAGGAGTGGAAGCCGGATTGGTATGTGAGTTTGGTGGATGGGATCTATCATGAACTTTGGGGATTAGCAGGTTTATCGGAATGGTTCATAGAAAAATATAAAGACAGCAGTTCAGCAAAAGTCATTGGAGATAGAATTTATTTTCTAATTGACGGCAAAACGGTTTTAATGCCGCAGCGTATAGAAGCACAAAGAAGGAAGCAATTGATCAAAGCTTTATTATTAAATACACCTGAAAAACGATTGGGAGATAATTATCACGAAGTTTATATGTTAGATGGGAGTAGGATTACTATTTTTACCGGTGACTTAACAAAGCCTGATCAAGAAGTACTTGTATTCAGAAAGTTTTTTATAAAAGAATTTACTTTTGAAAAACAGGCAGAATTAGAAACTATCCCCAAAGAAGCGATGTCTTTATTTAAATACATGATTCGGATTGGATATAATGTAGCATTCACAGGAGCTGTTCGTACTGCAAAAACAACTTTTTTATCCACATGGCAAAGCTATGAAGACCCAAGGCTTGAAGGGGTTATGGTAGAAACAGATCCGGAAATTCCGCTCCATAAGATCATGCCGTCAGCGCCTATTATGCAGTTGATTGCTGACGAAAAACAGCTGCATAGTATTACCAAGAATATTTTAAGATCAGATGCGGACTACATTGTGATGGCAGAAGCTAGAGATGGTATAGCACTAAATATTGCAGTAAAGGCTGCTAACAAAGGGACTCGACGTGTAAAAATTACTTTTCACACAACAGATGTTCTGGATTTTTGCTATGATGTTGCCGATGAAATTGTACGTGTTTATGGAGGTTCTCTCTACAGTACCCTATTAAAAGTAGCAAAAAGCTTCCAATTTATTTTCCATTTTGTTCAGTTACAAGACAAATCGAAAAAAAGATTAAAGGCTATTTATAATATACAAAGCGACCACTCAGGAGTATCTTTTCACAAAATTTGTCAATATGATTTAGTGAATCATCAATGGCTATGGAAAAATGATTTAGGGAAAAGAACCAGAGAAATCGGTATGGAAGAAGATCCTCAATGCTTTGAAAAATTTTTACTTGAATTGAGTCAATTAAGTACAAATTTCCCTTTACAGGGAGAAACCCTCTTTTTTCCATACCAACATTTAAGGGGTATATGCTATGAACAGTAAAGTCATTTTATCCTTGGGGATTCATGGTGGTTTGTATCTCTTGCTGGTATTAGGGATATGGATGATTTTTGCTGAAAGCATAACAGCATTCTTTAAAAGAGCTTATTATTCTCGATTTCGAATTGAAAAAAAGTCGTGGATAACGTCCAACAAATGGTTTAAATACTTGAATAAATTGATCGCTATAACTTGTGGACAGACAAATTATGTAACCGTCTATAGTTTTATTATTTTAACCTTATCACTTCCGGTGCTCTTTTTTACATTGCTGGTGAACCGTACATCTTTGGCATTTGCTTGCTTGGTTTCAACTTTTTTTGGGATTTTGCCTTACTTATACTTACGTATTAAACTGAGTGCCATTCGAATCGAAGGCAGCTACGAGGCCGATACAGTAGTAGGAGAGCTTCTCAATCAGTATAAGATGAATTATTCCAATATGATTGAAGCCGTTGACTCAATGGTCAATCTGAAAGAAGCACCAATATGCAGAAAAGCGTTTTATAGATTATCCCTTCGACTAAAAGGATACAAAACAAATGAAGAATTGTTAGAAGGGCTGGAGGAGGTGGTTTTTACCGTTGATACCGATTGGATGAGGATGTTAACCAATAATATTTATATGAGTATAGACAGAGGTATCGACGTGATTATAGGATTAGAGGACATATTACTAGAGTTAAAGGAAGCAAAGTCAACCACAGAAAAGTCTAAGCAAATTAATATTGAAGGTTTTTCAATACTAAAATATCTATCACCGGCAATGTACATAGCCACTGTGTTGATAGCTGTAAAATATTTTGGTTTTACATTATCTAAATTTATAAAGTATCAATTGTATACATCTATAGGGATTAAATTTTTCGTTCTCATTTTGCTTTTGATTATGATCAACATGATTATTATGTTAGTTTTTCAAAAAAGAAAATATGATTTCTGAGGTTGCCTCTATGCAAGCACTATATTATTCCATTGTTTTACTATCCATATATATGGCTGTTTATTTATTGAAAGAGAGCCATCAACATAAGAAAAAGGTTAATATAAAATTTAAGAATCATAGGTTTAGAAAAATGAGATCTGAATTCATAAGAAAATTGAATGAGAAGGATACTTTTTTCTTAGGATCAGGACTTTCAATAAGCAGATACCAGTATGGCATTTTAAGAACAACCATTTTAGCGGTTATATTCATATTTCAAATTATTGACGCAAGATATGCTTCGAAACCTATTGTGCACTACATAACTTTTGGAATTTTGGTTATGATTACTTCTCCAAGAATGACCATCATGAATATAAAAACACCATTTGCAAGGGTATTACAGTTTCTGCAAAATAGCTATCGGAAAAAAATAGATTTAGAGCTATACAACAGTATTTCACAATTAAAGAATTTAGCTGTTGTACAAAAAGATCATCCCATGTCAGCTGATTTTTTAATTGAGCAACTGGTTAGGTCTACCAATAAAAGCAGAAAAATATACATGCAAACGCTTTCTATGATGAGAGAGGGCAAGGATGAAGAAGCCATTGAGTTCTTTAAGCAAGCCATTAACAGTAAATTGGCCATAGAATTCGCCAATATTATCCCAAAACTCGACTACCTGAATCCTGTAGAACTAAAAGATCAGTTAGTACTTATTCAATCATCCTTTAGAAACGAAAAAACAACGATGAAATTAGCACAGCAAGAAATATTGAGTAACTTAATCTTTTTGCCCATTGTGGCAGTAGCGATTGTGATTTTATTAAATTTTGTGATCATCACAGTTTGGCTGGATTCGTTATATCGTATGTTAAATTTATAGGAGGGAAAGTAAATGAAACAAATTATTATTATCCTAGCCACAGTATTATTAGCTATATATATTGGAGGAACACTTATTAATGGAGGCACTGGCTCACTGCAAACAGGTGCTAAAGGGGTTGTTGATGAAATAAATCAAGAAATTACTGAATCGTTTGATTGATTAGAGGGATTGATATGAAGCAGCTCATTATTATTTTCATGTCCATAATACTAGGCATATATATTTATAACATGATATTAGGGGAGGACAACCAGACCGTAAAATCTGTCTCCGGTCAATTGATACAACAGCAGCTGGAACTACAAAAAATGGAACCATAACGGCACGGGTGCATAGATAAAAATAAAGACTTTTAGAGCTGAAGAGAGGTGGTTTCTGATGAAGCAGCTCATTGTAATGGGAGCTGTCTTGATACTGCTTTTAACATTTCCTTTGCAATATGCTCTGGAACAAAGAAATTATTATAACATCAGCCAATTTCAAAAAGCGGTATATAATGCAAAAGAGCAGGCACGAGTCCGGGGTTACTTTACAGATGATATCATTCAGGAGCTGGAAGAGCATATTTTGGAGATATTCAAAAATATTGAGACATCCGAATTGGTTATTGAGGTCACTCAGACACCCAAATATCGTACCAGTGATTTCGATGAAAGGGAAATGATTTATTATAAAATAGGCGTTCCCATCAAGCGGATTATAGCTGCAAGCGGTTTATGGGGTATTAGTGATGCTGACAATGCCTCGTACTATATTATTGAAAGCTATATTGCAAGTGAGCTGGTTGATGGATGAAGCCTTTACTTGTAGGGCTGGCAATCATAGTTCTTTACACAATGTTTTTAGTTTTCCAAGCAGATAATAACTTGTATCTGTTAAAAGTTAATGAAGTAAAAGCCACTGCTGACGACTGTTCAGAAGCAGCATCGTTATATTATGATACGGATGTATATCAGTCGGGGAAGAAAATTTTTAATCAATCAAAAGGTAATGCGGTTATCAAATACCTGATAGAAAAAAATCTGAAAGTAGACGGAAATTTAGACCCATTAGAAAATACTTACTGGCAGAATACATTAGATTATTATGTTGCCTATATTGACGACTCAGGGTATATAACCCGTTACCATAAATCAAACTTAACTCAAAAGGAGCCTTTTGCTTATGGTACTCTTTATGTAGACAGCATTGCAGACTACAATAAAGTCGTTGCTGAACCTATGGTGATTGTGACCATTGATGCCGGACAAGGTCGATTTAGACTTGAATTGCCAGGTAATCAGCACATACAAGCCATCCGAAGTTCTGCATATGAGTATCTTGATAGATAAACATGGCTTAACTAAATATTATATTGATATCTTTTAAGTCCTGCTGATTTTGCAGAGTCAACTGCCATTTTATATTCTTTGTCAGATATTTGTCTGCTGAGTTCACGGAATTGAAAGGCGTTATAAGCAGGGTAGTACTGAGCCATAATGTTGACATAGGTATCTTTAGATATTTCATTGGCTATAAATGTCATTATCTTTTCTGTACCGGCTATATTTTGCGGCATTACCAGATGGCGAATGAGAAGTCCTCTATAAGCAATGTTTCTATCATCGGTTTGAAGATCATTAACCTGCCGGTGCATTTCTTTTATAGCATTTTGGGCAATGGTAGAATAGTTTTTTACTTTTAAGTATTGAAATGCAGTTGGATCATCAGAAAATTTGAGATCAGGCATATAAATATCCACAATACCGTCTAATAATTTAAGGGTATCCACTAAGTCATAGCCATTTGTGTTATATATGATGGGAATTTGAAGCCCCTTTTTTGCTGCTAAGAATACAGCCTCAACAATTTGGGGCACTATATGGCTGGGTGAAACAAGATTAATATTATGACATCCTTTGCTTTGTAAAGAAAGCATTAAATCTGAAAGCTGGTTTGAGCTTACGGTTTGACCTTCTCCGCAGTGGCTTATTTCGTAATTCTGGCAAAATATGCATTTTAAATTACAATGAGAAAAAAATATTGTCCCCGACCCATGGACACCAACTAATTCTTTCTCCTCCCCAAAATGTGCTTCAGCACCCGAAACAACACAATGATCTAAGGTCTTACAATACCCTTTTTCCCCATTTAATCTGTCAACACCGCATTGATGCGGACAGAGAACACAATTCTTAAGCATTTGTCTTAAAATATTAACTCTCTTCTCTAGTTCATTATTGTCTAACAAATCTAAGTATGCAGGTTGATTCATGGCTATCATCCTCCACTTTCTAAAACTTTATTAAGTATTTAAATGTCTAATGATAAATGCTTTGATATGATCTAAATTATTAACTTGGAATGATTGAATATTAATGGAAAAAAGTGTATAATAACTTGGTGTTTATTAAAAAATTCTGGTGAAAAGGGGTAATAATTGATGAAAAAAAGAAGTTATAGTCTAATTTCGTTGGTTTTAAGTATAACACTGATTTTCTCATCATTTGCAATTAGTTTTGCCATGAGTGAACAAAAAAAATCAGAAAAATACGACCAACAAAAAGAAGCAGAAACGGACAGTCAAAATAACATAATTGAAGAAAAAGAGACAAAAGAAGAAAGTATGGACTACATAATTGAAGAAAAAGTCGTTGTCAAATATAAAAATGGGACAACGACGACAAAGATGAAAGGAATCAATGCTAGTTTTAGTACAAAATCTTCTACGGTTAATAGCAAAGAAGGTGTTGGGGTATTAGAGTTTAGCAGTTCCAGTTCAGCAGAAAGTGCTGTGGATAAACTTAGAAAAGACCCATCTGTAGAATTGGTTGAGCCATTATATATTTATGAAGCCAGCTCCTCAGGCGGCGGAGGTGGATCTTCTGATGGACCTATAGAAGTGGCTGTGGTTAATGATCCTGGTTTTGTAAGAAAATGGCAATGGGGACTGGATGCTATCAATGTGTATGACTTATGGGAAGAGGTTGATGTGTCCAACCGGACGGCAACAGCGATAGCTATAATAGATACAGGGGTAGATTTAGATCATCCTGACTTAGAAGATAGTATCATTACTGGGTATGATTTCGTTAATGAAGATAAGACCCCTGATGATGATGATGGACACGGAACCCATGTGGCAGGTATAGCTGCTGCGATATCAGACAATGGTATAGGAGTAGCCGGCGTAGCAGGCGGTGTTGAAATAATGCCGGTTAAAGTTTTAGATGAGCATGGTAAAGGAAACAGTTTGGATATTTATTTGGGCATTCGATATGCAGTAGATGAAGGCGCTGATGTCATTAATTTAAGTCTAGGCGGACCCTATCCCAGTTTATTGGTGAAGCAAGCTATCGACTATGCAGTAGAAAATGATGTAGTGGTTGTAGCCGCTATTGGAAATGATAATGATACTGTTGACTATCCTGCTGCTTTTAGTGGAGTAATAGGCGTAGGTGCAGTGGACTGGAATGATTCAAAAGATTTTACTAAAGCAAACTTTTCAAATTGGGGCGCGCAAGTAGATTTAGTGGCACCTGGGGTAGACATCTATAGTACGGATTTAGAAGGCAGCTATTCTCTTAAAAGTGGAACCTCTATGGCAACCCCTTTTGTTGCAGGGTATGCTGCATTATTAAAAGCTGATGATTCTAGCTTGTCCTGTGATGAGATACTGGACATTATGGAAGATAATGCATATGATTTAGGCGATTCCGAATATTTTGGAGAAGGTCTGATCAATTTAGATGATTTTAATGATATCAGAACACCAATATGGTATAGACATTTAGAGTTAGCAGCATACAAGGTGTCCAATACAGAATATAACATTATCTATGAATTATTAGATTATAAATATGAAATCAGTGATGAAGATGGCACCTATTACTTATACCTTGGTGAATTTGAAAATGATTCTTGGATTTCACAGCCAAGAACATTAGCCGCTATTGAAGTGAATAGTGGTCCTGGTAATATTGGTTATGATTTTTCAGATCAAGGCGCTGGAACCTACGGTCTGTATATGATGGATCCTAATAATAGATTTCTTCAGTCTGACATTAAAGAAATTACTGTCAATCCAACCGTAACATTCAATATAAGTTTGCCGGATGGAGAGGTTGCATCTGAAAATGGCTTCGAAGGTAAAATTTATTTTGACGGATATGATGTTAAAACTTTTTATATCAATTCTGGGGAAAATACTTTTACAGATGAAATAGAGGTACTCCTAGGCAGTTATACAATATATGCGGTTATAGAAGATAAAGAGAATGACTTGTATTATGACACCATCTTCTATAATGATGAAAACCAACAAACAGAAACATATTATGAAGGAATAGAAGAAGATTTACAAACTCATATTACTTCTGATAAAACTATTAACATAGAATTTAAAGCCATTCAGCATCAAGAAGATGGTATTAGTGATGATTTGGAAAATGCAGTGAACCGGGGATCAAAATTCACCATAACAGATGCCATTGATTATTATGGCGACATAGATTTTGTTGAAATAACTCTTGACTCAAAAGATTACTATTGTGCTAGCTTTACAAACACGAATATAGATCTGGAAGTAACGTTATATGATGATACGGGTGAATGGATAAAGAAGTATTCAGGGTATCAAGATATATACTTTTCTGACATTGATTTATGGGAAGGGACATATTATTTGAGTATAGCAGGTGATTTAGATACAGAAATGGGTCCATATACACTGGAATTTAAATCTGTTGAGGATGATTACGATGAGACATTTGAAGATGCTGCAGTGATAGAGTTAGATACATCCATTAGCGGAGGTATTGATTTCAGTAAAGACGTCGACACTTTTAAATTCAGTATTACTGAAGAGGGCAACTATATTATTAGATCGTATGGTAATACAGATACATTTGGGGCAGTGTTTAATTCTGATAAAGTGTTGGTTGCAGATAACGATGATGTCTATTACGATGAAGATGATGATGCAGGCGACTTAAATTTTTATATTGAAGAATATTTGACTGTGGAAGACTATTATCTAGATGTATCAGGATATGAAAGTGAAATGGGGAAATATTCAATAAAAGTCATAACCGATGACTACAGGGATGACTTTGATACAGAGCACAATATTAATATAGGGAGTACTGTCAGTGCTGCAATTAACGACGTATACGATTCGGATATGTTCAGTTTTACTATTAGCGAACCGGGCATATATACCATGACCTCAGATAATGCACTAGACACGCGTGCCGCGTTGTTTAATAACAACAAAGAGTTTATTACATCTAATGATAATAATGAGGATAATGTTGGCTTTAAAATAGTTGAAAATTTAAAAGAAGGTAAGCACTATCTAAAAGTTGAAGGATATGAAACAGGTAATTATCAAATATCCGTAAAAGGTGATACAGAAGCAATCACATTTAACGATGCCAATCTTGAGGCAGCCATTAGAGAGGTGTTGGGATTTGAAGATGATGAAGATATATACTCCATGGATTGTTTAGAAATAGAGGTATTGGATTTATCCAATAAGGGCATTAAAGATATATCTGATTTATCCTACTTCAAAAACCTATTGACCGTAGATTTAAGCAACAATCAAATTACTACAATTCCAACTTTAGACTCTGGTAGTTTATGGGCTCTGGATTTAAACAATAACCAGATCACAGATATTTCTGGGATAAGCAGCTTAAACACACTAGGTGAGTTATATTTAAGCAATAATAATATTTCAGATATTAGTGCTTTGTCAGAAATGGATTTAGTATTTTTAATGATCAATTCCAATAATATTTCGGACATAACATCACTTCAGAACCAGAACGATTTAAAAGTGTTATATATGAAAGATAATAATATTACAGATTTCTCACCCATTTCAAGTTATTATTCTAATTTAGAAGACAAAGACTTTATAATTGCTAATAATGTTAGTATATCAGGGACTAAGAAGGTAGGTAAAACACTAACTGTCAGTTATACCTATAGTGTATATGATGATGCGGAGCAAGGCAGCACATATAGATGGTTAGCTTCCTCATCAAGTAACGGTGAATATACTGAAATAAATGGTGCTACAAGTAAAACTTATAAATTAACTTCAAATGAACAAGGAAAATATATCAAGGCTGAAGTAACACCGAAGTCGAATGCAAATGAAATAGGGTTTGTAGTAACCAGCAGCCCGGTAGGACCAATTGCAAAAGAAGAATCTTCTTCACCCGGCGGCGGTAGCGGTGGTGGAGATGCACCGGCAAATAATGATACAAGTAAAGAAGTAGAAAAAAATTCTGACGGTAAATCAACTTTAACCGTAAAACCAGCAGAAGGGGATACCACTATAGATGCAACATGGAAAGAAGATATAGATGAAATTGATGTGGTCATCCCTCAAGAGATATTTGATACGGCTTTAGAAAAGAAAAAATCAGTAGTGATTGAAACCAATAAAGTTAAGATGGAGATACCAACTGAAGTTGTAGATGAAGAAGGTGAAGTATCTCTGGGAATCACTGAATTATCATTAGAAGATATTAAAGTAGAGTTGGACGAAGCGTTTACCAATGTAAATGAAGACGCCTTAGTATTTGACTTTGATTTCTCGGTTGATGGTAAGAATATTACCAAATTTAATGAACCATTAACCATTACTATTGATTTTGATACGACTAAGGTTGAAGATACAGACAAACTGGGTGTATACTATTATAATGAATCAGAAAAAACATGGGAATATGTAGGTGGTAAAGTCAATGAAGATGGAAAAATTACTTTTACCATTGATCATTTTTCAAAATATGCGGTTATGGAATATAACAAAACCTTTGAAGATATACAAAATCATTGGGCAAAGAAACAAATTGAGATTATGGCATCAAAGCATATTACCAAAGGCATTACAGAAGATTCATTTGCACCTGAAAAAGTGACAACAAGAGCAGAATTTACGACATGGCTGGTAAGAGCACTTGACTTAGATGTTGAAAAAACTGAAAAGATATTTGATGATGTTACAGAAGATGAGTGGTTCTTTGGTCCGATCAATAAAGCTTACGAAGTTGGTATCATCAACGGTGTTGAAAAAAATGTGTTTGCACCGCAAAAACAAATTACCAGAGAAGAAATGGCAAGCTTGATTATGAGAGCTTATGAATACTCAACCGGAACAAATTTAAATACCATAATTACCACTCAAGAGGTAAGATTCAGAGACATGGATGATGCAAGCAGTTGGGCAGCCAGAAACATAACCCTTGCCAATGCATTAGGATTGATTTCAGGGTATGTAGATGGAACATTTAAGCCTGCGAAATCAACAACAAGAGCTGAAGCAATGGCAGTAATCAGCAGACTGGTTAATGAAATAGAATAGATAATAAAAAATAAGAAAAAATGAATTATAAAGGGTTGTCTTTCAATAGGAAGTAAATTTCTGGAGCTAGACAGCTCTTTTTCTTTTTTATGAAAAAACTCATACCTCAAATCTGGAAGAAGGTAGCATTATAGGGGGTTATTATATATATATCTGTATTAGATTTTATGGTATCATATTTGTAAGTAATTAACTATTAAGCTAAAAAAATATTTGTATACCAAACATTGATAGAAAATCATTGTATAACTTTATTAATAGATTAGTATAATTTGACAAATGACTTTTTCCAAAGCATACTGAAACTGTAATATTAATACTACAGTTGATACATATCATCTAGGGGGAGTGAAATTATGCGAATAATCTTTAATCCTATTTTAAATATATTGAAAAAAATCAAAGCTTTAATCATCAAGAGAAAGAAGCTTTCTATTTTTATGGGTATTATTCTTATGATTGTAATAGTTGTGTCTTCTTTGGGAGCCAAGGCTGATACGACTATGGCATCTCGGACAGCTGTGGTAATGAGAGAGGATATTGAGTATCGTGTTAAAGTAAATGGTATTGTGGAATCCCTTAATGAGCAAATTATTTTATCCCCTGTACAAGGGACTATAAAGGAAATGAAAGTGGAGCAAGGCCAAAATGTTCAAGAAGGCGATCTTTTAGCGGTTATTGATACCACTGATATTGATGAAAAAATTGAAAAAGCGCGTATTAACTTGGAATTAGAAAAAGCAAAGCTAAAAATGAGCCAAGTGGATAAGAATTCCGCTAAGGTGAGTTTATCAGACCTAGAACAAAAATATAATTTTCTGAAAGATAAATATGAAGCTAACTTAAGATTGTTCCAAGAAGGAGCAGTCAGTAAAGTTAGTTTGGACGAAGCTAAAATGGCTATGGACGAAGCCAACAATAATTATATCATCGCTAAAAATGAAGTAGAAGATGGTAGTTATGTTCAAAATCTTAGCTTACAAAAAAACAGAGTTAATCTAGCTGAATTAGAATATACTTCTTTACAAAGTGAGAGAGAAAAACACTTTATTAAGAGTCCAATAGAAGGTATAGTAGCAGAAATATATATGAAACTTGGGGATACCATAGGCTATCAAAAGCAGTTCTTCTATATTGTCAATAATAACAAAATGGAAGTAAAAGCGAATATCAGCGAATATGATGCTAAGAATGTAGCCGTTGGGGACAAAGTTACAGTTACTTCTGATGGTATTGACGAGCATATATATGAATCAGAGCTTACTTTTATCAGTCCCTTTGCAAAGAAACTTCAATCCAGCCAAGGGACGGAATCAGTTGTTGAGGTAAAGACCATTATCGATGATGAAAAATCAGTGCTTAAATCAGGATTTAATGTTACGGTAGACATATTATGTGACAGAAAAGAGAATGTTTTAACAGTCCCATACGAAGCTATTCTGACGGCTAAGGATGGCACTCAGTATATTTTTGTTGTTGAAGGAGAAACCCATAAGAAATATCAGATTGAGACCGGAATAGAAGGTTCCCTGACTGTTGAAGTGATTGCTGATGGTATAAAAGAAGGGGATATTGTTGAATTAAATCCCATGGAAGATCTGTTGAATCAAGAAGCGAATGTATCAGAAGCAGGTGTTCAGAATGATTAAAATTCAAGATATGAGTAAGGTTTACCAGTTAGGAGAAATTGAAGTACCGGCATTAAAACAAGTTAATTTAACAATTGAAGAAGGTGAGTTTACTTCCATTATGGGGCCTTCCGGATCAGGTAAATCTACTTTAATGAATATATTAGGTTGTTTAGACAGGCCGACAAAAGGCTTGTATTATCTGGATGATGTTCGTGTAGATCAAATGACAGATGATGAATTAGCAGCAATCCGCAATCAAAAGATTGGATTTGTATTTCAGTCTTTTAATTTGCTGTCCAGAAGTAGTGCTTTGAAAAATGTAGAACTACCTATGCTTTATGCCGGAATGAAGCCTGCTGAGAGAAGAGAACTTGCTAAGGAAGCATTAGTAAAAGTAGGTCTTGGCGATCGATTTCATCATAAACCCAATGAACTCTCGGGAGGACAAAGGCAAAGAGTAGCCATAGCCCGTGCGTTGGTCAATCAACCTGCCATCGTATTGGCAGATGAGCCAACGGGAAATTTGGATTCCAAGTCAGGAAATGAAATTATGGATATATTTAAAAAGCTAAATGATGAAGGTTCAACGGTTATTCTGGTAACCCACGAGCAGGATATTGCAGTCAAGGCTAAAAGAATTCTTCACTTTAGGGACGGTGAAAAGGTACAAGATGAATGTTTAGCAGCAAATGATTGAGGTGAGAAGATGAATATTTTTGAAAGTATAAAGATAGCTGTAGAAGCGATTTTTTCTAATAAAATGCGTTCTCTTCTTACCATGCTGGGTATTATTATTGGCATCAGTTCTGTTATTATTATTGTATCCTTAGGACAAGGCAGCCAGCAAATGATTCGTCAAGAATTTGAAGCATTTGGTGTTAACCGTGCCTACATAGGTATGAATTGGCGAGAAAATCCGTTAAGGAGAGATTATCTATCTCAAGATGATTTGGATATTTTAGCTGAAGCATTTGAAGAGGAAATCAAAGGCATGAGCCCTATGGTTTCTGATAATGGAAAAGTTATAAAGAAAACAGAAGAGATCGACGTGTCGCTTATGGGGGTTAATGAGCAGTTTAATAAAATAGAGAACATAAAAATGAAAAGTGGAAGATACCTTTTAAAAAGCGATATGCAGACCAAAAGAAATGTAGCCGTTATAAGTGAAGCTTTAGCTTTGAAAGCTTTTGGAAGGACCAATGTTTTAGAAGAAGAAATCGTTGTCAATTTGAATCATAATAAAGCCACTTTTGTGATCGTAGGCGTCATGGAAGAGAAAAAGATGGCTTTTGCTAACCTAGGAAATCAGGAGCCCCCGTTAGAAATATATGTGCCGCTTTCAAGGATGGAGCAGATGTTCGGTATGTCAGGCTCTTATTGGGGTGTTCATATTAATTTTAAAGATACGGTAACATCTGTACAACCGGTATTGGATAAAATGCTGAGCATGATCGAAAGAAGGCACAATGCAGTAGGTAAAAATATGTATAGAAGCTATACTGCTGAAAGTGAACTGATGATGGCCAATAAAGTGACTGGCATATTGACTTTGGTCATTGGGGCAATAGCAGCCATATCACTATTGGTAGGCGGCATAGGTGTTATGAATATAATGTTGGTGTCAGTTACTGAGCGGACTAAAGAAATAGGCATTCGTAAAGCAATAGGCGCAAAATATAAGGATGTGATGCTGCAATTCTTAGTGGAGTCCATTATTGTTACGGGTATTGGCGGTGTGATTGGTATTGTATTTGGTATTTTAATTTCATTAGGAATTTCTTTGGTTATAGGATTTTCGCCAACCCTTTCTATTTTCGCCATCATTGTAGCAACTCTGTTTTCAGTGAGCGTTGGGATATTTTTTGGATATTACCCAGCAAAAAAAGCTGCCAAAATGGATCCGATACATGCTCTACGATATGAATAAATTGTAAGGGTTAAAAATAAGATTGAGGGCTTAAGAGCCCTCTTTTCTGATGGATTTATTCATCTAATAATTTATCATTTTTTCTTTTAGAGATATAGCGCATTAACAATTCAAAGCCTATGGAAGCTATAAAAAATACAAAAGCACCTAAGATAAGTCCGCTTAACTTGTCTCGATTTAAAAAGAAATACTGTACTGCTGTAAAAACTGCTGTGTTAACAATTAAAAGTTTTCTACTCTTTTGGATGTAAAAACCAGCAAAGACTTTCTTAAATGCTATAAAAAAAGTAACACCAAAAAATAATAGATGTAAGTCCCAAATTTCTTCTAAGGGTTGCATGCGTATGAATTGCCTATATAATAAGACTAATAGTAATCCAAAATACAATATTAAAAAACCAACACTATTTTGTTTCCTTGACTCGGAAATAATTCTTTCATCTAATATTTTTTTCATACCTATTCCTCCTCCTCAATCCAAAATAAATCATTTAAAGTCTTATTTAACGCTTTACAAATGGCAATACAAAGCTTTAAAGTTGGATTGTATTTTCCCTTTTCAATAAGATTAATGGTTTGACGTGTCACGCCAATAGATACAGCTAATTGTTCTTGTGTCATATTATTTTCTGTACGAGCTAATTTAATGCGATTATCCATTTCTACAACCACCTATGTCTTGATATTTTAACCAGCCAAGGCATATAACAAAACAGTTTTTTAAACTGAACTTTCTATATTCATTTTCCATTCATTTGCTATCCACAATAGAATTGTAATATATATATTACTAAATGTCAATTATATATTACAAAAAGTCATGTATTAATTACATACCTTAAATGAAAATAGAACTTCCCCCTTAGTTATCAATGTGCTTTTGAAATCAGAACATCTACTTTTCTTAAATTCACAGTGTTTTCTAGCGTTTACATTGCTGAAATTCTAGCTATAGTTATATACTATTACCAGCTAATTCTACTAATTTTGAGTACAAAAAACAGACCTTTGAAAAAAGCTGTGCAAAAGTTATTTCCGTACGATGAATTTACTTTTTCGTAAAATGATATCTCCCTGTATCTTCTTTTTAGTTGGTTGTTTAGCGATTTAGTAATGATTTATTAAGTGTTATTTTATCTGCAGGTATGGGTATTAGATTAGTTGCCTGAATCAACGTCTTATCAAGCAATAATTGAGCCAGCTCGAATGGGGTTCGGCCATTCAAGCTGGCTCTTACTGTGCTGTTGATGTGGTTTGAAAGCAATGTCATATCGTCCTGATTCAAACCGTTGATTTTCATTCCTTTGGGTATGACTCTTCGGATGTAGACATGGTTCTTTTCGAGTTTGGCTTTCTGCCAAGATGCCAGTGGATCGCAATAGAATACCTTAGTTCTAGAGCCACTACAGCAGCTTTTTTCCAAATCTTTTGCGCCTTTAAATTCAGGGCCATTATCCGTGAGTAAAATCGGGAATGTTTTATTAAATATTTCTGTCCCTAGCCTAGATTCAAGATTATCTAAAACGTTTTTAACACTTTCTTTGGTACACTCTGGCATTAAGGTGATAAGCATAAGATTGCAGTTGCGAAAAAGCATCGTTAGCATTACGTTACCAGTCTTATTGCTTCCATGGACTGTATCCATCTCAACTACATTGATTTCCGGAGAATTTTTTATTAATTGCTGAAAATCCTTATAACTTCTCCCTTCTCTATTAGTGTAATCAACTGCAGGCTTTTGTCTCTTTTTTTTGCGGGCCTTGTACTTAACTTTCTTGGGTAAATCTATGTTCCTTGCAGTAAAAACTCCTTGATCAATGTAATTATATAGTGATCTTAAGGAACATGGTATCTCATCTTTATGAGCCAAATAAATATGTGCTATGGACTGTCCTCGCTTAAGGAGTGGGGAAATCAAGCAGTCAAGCTCATACAGTTGCTGACGTGATAATGCTATTCCTTCACGAGTGTCTTTTAAAAGGGCTTTATAGGTACTGTATGCAACATTGGCACGATAGAAGAAGTGTGGCTTGCTACAGTCGTAAATGCTGTTGCATCCATTGCACACATAGGGAGCCCGAGTGGTGCTAGCACACATTTCTGACCGATAATCTTGGCAGAACATCCTACAATCTTCCTTCTTACAGGTACAGCATCTCTTGGATATATCACATTCTGGGCATAGTGATTGTTTCTGACAATAGCGGCGATACATACAATCATTATTTCTGGGGTTATATCCTCGATCACTAATCCTATGCTTTTTGATTTCTTTAGAGATTGTGGTTCTGTCTTTACCCACCAGATCAGCTATCTTTTTTATTGTATACCCATGGTTCAATCCATCTTCTATATCATACCTATCTTGAAGAGTAAGGTGTTTCCCAAGTCTGTTTTCTGTAGTCATAATTAACCTCCCAATACAGGAAGACAACCAAATTAATTATACATTCTGTGCAAGACTAACTTCCATCATTATGAAAGATTAAATTCCCCAAAACCTCCAAAAGGGACGTATTAACTTCATTTAAGGGGAGGATATTTAAAGGAAAATTGAAAAACGAACTTCCCGTTTGTATAACCAGTTTCCCGTTTTGTATTTAAAAGTAACGTTTTGTAAACGAAATGCACCTTTTG
>JANQMT010000168.1:0-31911 GCA_028279945.1 Clostridia bacterium | reverse complement strand
TTAGGTGGCAGATGGGCTATAAAAGTCGTGAACAAACAGGACGTTTGTTAGCAAACTTAAGCCAAGGACGGCGATTGTTTGCGGTTAGGCTTTTATAGTCCATATGCCATCAAATTTTCTCCAAATGAATACATTAACGAATATTTATACGCCTGTATTCATTTTTCGATAGCGTCAAAAAAACCTGATTATCTCAGAGTTTTTTTAAGATTGATTATTTATAGTAGTTTGAGATGAAGAAATCGTATTCTCCTTCTTCAAGATGATAAATCCAAGAATATTCTTTGATCCTCGATTGGCCATCTTGTACTTCTTTTATTTTTTCATGGGTCCAAACGTAATAGCCTTCTTCGCCTTTTCGTATTTCGCCTATTTCAAATAGCAGAAACTCTTGTAATTTATTCTGTTTACTAAAATTGGTTACATTTCTGAAAGCCTTACTATCTCTTTTAACCAATGAAATCACTGCTTGGTCATCATTATTCACATAGTCAATCCATTTAGAATTGAATTGAACCAATGTCTTTATAATAGACTCTTCATGATAAACTTTTTGACCGCCAATTTCTTTATAAAGCGTTTCATCAAGAGGCACAGATTTTTTAATATCCGATATTTTATAATCTGCATTGCTGTCATATTTTAAAGCCGGATTGTCTTTGACTTCAAGAATGTTTGTATTTACAGAAGCTAAATTGCTGAATATTTCTTCTCTAGTAGATATTTTGTTCTCATTATCGGTATCAGAAGGTTCCTTATCACCTTCCTGATCACCATTTTCTATTTGATTTGGATTATTGTCTTGAGGGGCTGGTGTATTTTCGTCATTAAGGAATAAGAATTTAACCGCCAAGCCCGTGGCAGTAACAAAAGCAATAACAATTAAAATAATTAATACTTTATTTGCAAACAGTCCTTTTTCCTCTTCTTCTTCATCAAAATCAAATTCATCCAAATTTTCATAGTCATAATTATGATTATTATTTTTGTTCTTATTAAAAATATTTTCCTTGTACTGCTCGTACTCCTTATCGATATCATTATCCTCGGTTGGGCTTTGAGCTTGTACATCCACATTGAGCAAGTCATCCATATTTTGGTCATTATTAAGCTCATCAAAATTCAAAAATTCTTCATTTAAAGGTTCTTGCTTTACTTTACCCCTACAATGTGGACAATAAATATCAAATTCACTAACCTCTTGTCCGCATTTTGTGCAATACATATACCTCACCTCTTTTAAAACAGCTTTATTTAAACGTATACTTAAAAAAATTTAATCCTTAATTTTTCGAGCAATGACTTCTTCACTTTCTTCATTGTCAGTTGATGATGGTCTGTTTTGTGCTATGGTTATCAATGAATCATTAAATAGTTCTGATAACTTCATTGCATTTCTGTTAATTGAAGAGATTTCTTGGGTAAGTTCATCTATCTTTTTTTCCACAGTATAAATACGTCTACTAATATGCTTTAGCATCTTTATTAAGTTGTTTGTTTTCCAATACCACAATCTGATTTCACGAAGCAACAGCCAAACTATAAATGCTGCCAGAGTTAGACCCGCTACTCCCAAAGCAAATTTTATGATATCTTTATCCATGATATCACCCTTTTGAATCATTTATCTTATGTATTGTTTTTATTATTATATAATAATATCTTTTCGATATCAAATAACAATTAAGTGCCTAAAATGTCAAAAATATTCTTCTTTTAAACTATTCAAACAATTGTTTCATAATATAATTATCTCCACAAATTCATATATTGATATATTTTTCTATTTCACTGCCTATTTTATTACATTTTTATCAATTATCAAACTAAAATAAAATAGGAAGAGATTATTATACTCTTCCTATTTAGGTGGTCTATCACTGTATAAGAAATATCCCCTATCTATATTATTTAACTTTTTCTACATTTAATACTCTCATAGCATTAAGAACAGCAATAACTGCCACGCCTACATCTGCAAATACTGATTCCCAAAGGGTTGCTAAGCCAAAGGCACCTAATATTAAAACGGCACCTTTGATACCAAGTGAAAACACTATGTTTTGCCAGATAATTTTTTTGGCTCTTTTAGCTATTTTTATACCGCTAACCAATTTGGACGGCTCATCTGTCATAATGACTACATCAGCGGCTTCAATGGCAGCGTCTGAGCCAAGACCGCCCATAGCAATACCAACATCTGCTCTTGCCAATACAGGCGCATCATTGATGCCGTCTCCAATAAACACAAGTTTACCTTTAGAAGGCTTTTCTTTTTCCAGAAGTTCTACTTTTTCTACCTTCTCATGAGGTAATAATTCTGCATGCACTTCATCTAATCCTAATTGTCTGCCTACTTTTTCTCCTACTGTCTTGTTATCACCGGTGAGCATAACGGTTTTTCTAACACCAACATCTTTGAGCTCTTTAATTGCTTCCTCAGAATCTTCTTTGATTTCATCAGATATAATGATATATCCGCAGTATTTTTGATTGATTGCTATATGAACCACCGTTCCAATGGTTTCGACCACAGGAAAGTTTATATCGTATTGGTTCATAAGCTTTTTATTACCTATCAATACTTCTTTTCCTTTGACCTTAACTTTTATTCCCTGACCGGATATCTCTTCATAATCTGTTATTGCTTCTTTATTTACTTTTTCTCCATACTCCTTTAATATAGAGGCCCCTATAGGATGGTTTGAATAACTTTCAGCATAGGCGGCATATTCCAGAAGCTCTTCTTTGCTGATCTGGGTTTCATTATTGATTTTTGAAACCTCAAAGACACCTTTTGTCAGTGTACCGGTTTTATCAAAGACAACCGTATCTACATAATTTAAAGCTTCCAGATAGTTGCTTCCCTTAATGAGTACACCTAACTTAGAGGCACCTCCTATTCCTCCAAAGAATCCAAGAGGTATGGACACAACCAATGCACATGGACAAGAGATAACTAAAAATACCAGGGCTCGATATATCCAATCAGAGAAAGTTGCGCCTTCTATAATCAAAGGCGGAATCACAGCTAACGCTAAAGCCCCCATTACCACTATGGGCGTATAGTATTTTGCAAATTTTGTGATAAAGTTTTCTGTAGGTGATTTTTTACTGCTGGCATTTTGAACTAGATCCAGCACTTTAGATACCGTGGATTCACCAAATTCTTTCTCTACTTTTACTACCAGTACGCCATTGGTATTAATAAATCCACCCAATATTTTATCCCCTTTTGTAACTTTTCTGGGAACCGATTCTCCGGTTAAGTCAGAGGTATCCAGCATAGAGCTGCCTTCTGTTACAATACCGTCCAAAGGCACTTTTTCTCCCGGCTTTATTAAAATACTTTGCCCGATTTCCACATGGTAAGGCGAAACTTTCTTGATATCCTCTCCAATTTTTAAATTTGCATAATCAGGCCTTATATCCATTAGATCAGCAATAGACCTTCTTGAACGATCCACTGCTTTATGCTGCAGATATTCTCCAAACTGAAAAAACAGCATAACAGCCACGCCTTCAGATGCTTCATTAATGCCAAACGCACCAAAAGTAGCGATAACCATTAAAAAGTTTTCATCAAAAACTTGCCCTTTAATAATATTTCGTCCCGCTTTTAATAAAATATCATATCCAACAATCAAATAGCTGGCTATATATAAAGCCCATTCTATATAATGAGATAATCCAAATATCATTGCAGTTGCAAACAATGCACCTGCAACGATTAATCTTGATGATCGTCTCTTATACCATTTTTCTTTATTTTCTTCTTTTTTTTGAGTTCCAGCCCATCCTTTTTCTTTTACATTGACATCCGGCTCTAGATGTTTAACAATTTTCCTAATTTTATCAACGATTTGATCTATGTTTTTTTTATCTGCTTCAATTGAAAGTGTTTGAATACTGAAGTTTAATGCACTTGTATAAACATTATCCAGCTCTTTGACTTTGGTCTCAATTTTTTCTGCACAGTCTGCACAATGTAAGCCTTCTAATATAAATTCTTTACGAACCATTTTTTCCATCATAATTTGCTCCATTATAGAACCTCACTTTCCATAGCTCATCCAAACATATGAACAATTGTTCATATGTTCATCCAATTAGATTATATACTTTTTTTTGAAATAGTCAATATTTTTCTTATATTTTTCTATTTTCAAAATGTAATGTTCATAATGTAATTTAAATGAAAAAAGTGATATGTTGTATTCAACTAGAAAAAAATATTATTTTTTAATATCAATACAAATTATACTTATAGTACAATTATGATGGTAGACTTTACTTTAGTAACTGAACAGGATAAGGAGGTTTTTTTTTATGAAAAGAAGAAGAACATTAATTGTAATACTTTTTCTTTTTCTAATAATAGCATTTACACCACAGTTATTCTCGTGTGATTCTAGTACGGATGTTATCATAACAAATCATACTAATGCGAATATAGAAAATTTGGCTTTTAGTTCAAATGATAATGAAGAAGGTTACATTATTTCTAATATCCCACCCTCAGCTCAAATAAAATTTAAATATGATATAGGAGGGTTTAATGAAAATGCTGTTGTTTTGAAACAAACAGTTGAACCAGGAGATAAAAATAGTTACAGTATCATAGGCTATGTTACTGAAGTTTATTCTCAAATATATATTAATATTGTTTCAATTAACGAAGAAGGAGAATTGAGCATAGAAGTAACAACTCACTGACTAAAACCAGAAATAATATAAATTATTTCAGCTTATGGAAAAAGTACCAGCAAAATAAATACAATGGCATTCATTTTGTCTGCAATCTAAAAAGATCTTGATAACCAAGATCTTCTTATTATTTGTTATACATTAATTTATTGCCTAAAGGTTTTACACTTCTATTTTAACATGATAATGTTTCATCCATGTATTGATTTGAATCAAGTAGGCCATAACCTGTGGTCCCATCATTAACTGCCCGTACCAAGGTTTTTTAAAAGAACTTCCTTTGGTTTCAGCAATCTCTTTGACGCATTGATAATCCACAATATCAAAGAGAGGTTCTTTTTTGTCATTTAAGATTGAAAGCAATTGTTTTTGAACTGCATTTGTATATACCGGATTATATGTTTTTGGATATGGGCTTTTCTTTCTTAACAATATCTCTTCGGGTAAAAGGCCTTTTAAAGCTTCTCTCAGCAGGCCTTTTTCTCTATCGTTATAAAACTTCATCTCCTTTGGGATATTGTAAGCGTATTCTACAATTCTGTAATCTGCAAAAGGCACTCTCACTTCTAAACTGTTTCTCATACTCATTCGATCTTTTCTATTGAGCAAAGTGATCATAAACCATTTAATATTGAGATAAAACATTTCTCTCATTCTTTTCTCTTCGAAAGATTCTCCTTCTAATAAAGGAACAGATTTTAAAGTATCTCGATATTTTTGGGCAACATATTTTTCAAGGGGAAGGTGTTGATACGCTTTTGCCAGTATCTGTTTACGATGATCAACAGATTTTGCCCAAGGAAAAGTCCCTTCATCTGCCTCAGCATTTTTAAACCATGGATATCCTCCAAAAATTTCGTCCGCACATTCTCCTGACAGTGCAACCGTTGCGGATTTTTTTACCTCTCTACAGAATAAGTAAAGAGAAGAGTCTATATCTGCCATGCCAGGCAAATCATTTGCAAATACCGCTTCTTCCAAAGATTCTGCCAGCTCTAAGTTATCCAACACAATGTTAGTATGAAGGCTTCCAATATACTTTGATATAAAATCAACCCAATTGCTATCTAAATCCGGTTGAAACTTGTTTTCAACATAATGCCTTTGATTGTCGACATAGTCAATAGAAAAGGTATTGAGTTTTCCTCTGTTTTCTTTTTTAAAACTCCCAGCAGCTACTGATGAAATAATACTTGAATCCAATCCTCCCGATAAGAACGTACACAGCGGCACATCTGCTACCAACTGCCTTTCTATGGCATCTATTAATAAGTGTCTTGTATGCTCAATGGTTTGTTTTATATTCTCATTATGGGGCTTAGCTTTTAATTTCCAGTATTCAACCAAGTGTTCACACTCATCATAAAACAGATAGTGTGCCGGAGGCACTTCTTTAATGTCTCTAAAAACACCATTACCTAAAGACCTTGCAGGTCCTAAACCTAATATCTCCAGCAGTCCTTCTTCATTAACAACAGGTTCTACATATGGATGTTTCAGTATGGCTTTCATTTCAGAAGCAAAAATAATACTATTTTGTACGGCTGAATAGAATAATGGTTTTACACCCAAAGGATCTCTTGCAAGAAATAAAGTTTTATCTAATGCATTCCATACACCAAAGGCAAAAATACCATTAATGTAATTGACACACTCTTTCCCCCATTCTATATAGGCAGTCAGTAGTACTTCTGTATCAGAATAGGATTTAAAGGTATACCCTTTTTCTTTTAACAACTTTCTTACATCTTCTGTATTATACAACTCGCCATTATATACTATGGTATATTGATTACATCCCACTTCTATGGTCATAGGCTGATGTCCGCCTTCAGGGTCAACTACCGCAAGTCGCCTGTGTCCTAATAGTGCGTTTTCATATGAATAAATCCCTTCTGAATCCGGTCCGCGATTTTTTAATGTTTCAATCATTTCTTCCATTAAAGCTGTCTGATCAATAATATTATGATTCTTATCTATCCAGCCTGCAATACCACACATTTAAATCACCTCAAAAATAATTATTAGTTATTATATGTTATATTATTGTTTTTGGTTGCTACTATGTTATTTTATGATGCTACTTTTAGTATGGTTGTTATTTTGAAAAATATCTTAAAATATTGTTATGTAACAGTAACCGTCCTTTGGTGAAATATTAACATATTTTTCAAGAAAAAAACAGTATGATAAGTGATAATATTGCGCCCTCTTTTACGCCGCAACATGATAACAAAAAAACAAACACGTTTTCATTCACTCTGAAAACCGTGTTTGTACCTTAATAACTTAAGGTTTTTATATTAATAACTATGTCACAATTTTATTGCTTATTATAAACCACTTTACCTTCTAATACTGTCAGCAATACTTCTGTTCGAGCAATTTCCTCCACTGGTATTTCAAAAATGTTGTTTTCCAGCACTACAAAATCAGCATACTTTCCTGTTTCAATTGAGCCTGTCACATCTTCCAAAAAGCAAGCATATGCACTGTTAATGGTTACTGCTTCAATCATTTGTTCTAAGGTAACTCTTTCTTCCGGATATAATATATTTTCTTTGTTTTTGTGGTCTTTGTCAAAGTTACACCTTGTTATGCCTTGCTGTATTGCAATCAATGGATTAAAAGGTATCTCCAAACTTGATTCTGTAATAGCAACCGGTCCATCACTTCCACATGCAACTTTAACATCGATATCCAATAACCTTTTCATGGGATATTGTCGGTTTGCTCTTTCTTTGCCTAAATTATGAACTAGAATATCATCATATAGTTCTGTCTTTTCAAACCAAAATGGTTGAACAACAGGTATGATATTCAAGTTCTTAAATCGGATAAAGTCTTGTTCATTCACAAGCATAACATGGGCTATAAGATGACGAGAGTCTCTTTCTCCGTTTATATTTTCTGCATATTCAAATGCATCCAGTGTATATCTTATAGCCTTATCTCCCATTGAATGGACATGTATTTGAAACTGCTTTTCATCCAATTTACCAACGACTTTCTTAAAACTATCTTCCTGCCATAACTGCATCCCATAATTCTCACTCCCTATATAGGGTTGTTCTAATAGTGCTGTATCTGCTTCAGGAACGCCATCAAGAAACACTTTTACTGTGTTGGTTTGTAATCTTTCGCTGTTATTCATATTATCTTCTCTCATTTTTACCGCAAACGAAATATCTTCTGTTATACTTGCTTCATTTGGGTAAATGATAGCGGATAACCTTACTCTTAATGTCAATGCTTCGCTCGCGTCCAAATGCTTGTATGCTGAATACTTTGTATCCTGCTCTTGCAGCATTCCTGCGTCATGGATTGTTGTAATACCAACTTGGTTGGCTTTTTTTTGAAAAGCTTTTAGTGTCTTGAAATACTCCATTTTATCGTAACCGGAGATGTGCTTTTCTACCAGCTGCATAGCCCCAAATTCATTTAAGCATCCGGTAGGATTTCCATTTTCATCTCTCACTATAACGCCATTTTTCACTTCTTTAGTGTCTTTATGGATGCCTGCAATTTCTAAAGCCTTTGAATTGACCCACAAATTATGAACATCTCCGGAATATAGAAGTACTGGCCTGTCGTTGACGATCTCATCTATTATTGCCGTATTTGGTCCGTCCTCATCAAAATCTGTATGAAACCAACCAAAACCGAGAATAACTTCTTTATCCGGATTATTTGTAGAATATTTTTTTATTTCAATTTGGTACTCTTCAATGGATTTGCATTGAACTAGGTTAATGCCGCATACATCATGAACGTACCCTGTGGGATGAACGTGACAGTCAAAAAAACCCGGCAGCATTACTTTTCCATTTAAGTCAATCATCTTGGAATCATCACTGATATATTGATGCCCTTCTTCATCAGAACCTACGAATATAATCTTTTTATCTTTTACTGCTACTGCTTGAGCCCATTTATTTTTTTTATCGACTGTATATATTTTTCCATTGACGAAAACCATATCGGCCTTTTTTTGTGATTGAATCATTTTGATACTCCTACGGTTTTTCTATAGATGCCGCCAAAAGCTTCGTACATCAATTTTAATGCTGCCCACGATGTAATATTATTTGTGGTATCCAATAACGGTGATACTTCAACAATGTCCATAGCTTTAATAGGCAGCTCTCTAAACAAACTTTTTATAACCTGCATCATTTGTCTTGTAGACAATCCACCGCTTTCAGGCGTCCCTGTTCCGGGCGCATAAGCAGGGTCCAAAACATCAATATCAATAGAAAGGTATATGGCATCATATTCTTTATATCTTTTTGCCAGGTTTTTTATCAAAGCATCGATGCCTTCTTCATATATTTTTGCAGCAGTAACGACATTTATTTCAGAGTGCTTCTCTAAAAAGATTAATTCTTCTTCTTCCCATGATCTTATTCCCACCAATGATAAACCCTTATCTTCTAATCCAAAATCCAGTGCTCTTCTTTGAGTACAAGCATGCGACCATTTATGCCCTTCGTATTCATCGATAATGTCGCTGTGTGAGTCGAAATGAATAATGCCTATTTTTTTATCTTTGTAGCTTTCTATAAATGCCTTCTCCAAAGGAATGGATACAGAGTGATCCCCGCCAATAAACAAACAAAATTTATCGGCTTTAAGTAACGTTTTTGTCTCTTTTTCGATGGCCTCATAAAACCTTTCCCAATTTAAATCGACTTCAAAGTCCCCTAGGTCTTTTACATAGAAATCCTTCAATATGGTTCCTTCCTCAGTAATTGGCGGTAATGCTTTTGATAATAGCCTAATCATATCCGGTGCTTGGCAAGAACCTTTTCCAACACTTGCAGCTCCATCAAAAGGAATTCCTTTGATAATGACATCCGCTTCCTCTATTTCATTTATGGCTAGTTCAGCCCAAAATCCATTCATTTTTATACTCCCTTAATGTCTAGTAATTTACACAATAAATCCTAATATCATAAATACAATAAATGATGCTGCACCTCCAAGTATTGCATACGGTAAAACTGCTATGGCTTGATCCATAGGCTTGATTTGTGCAGAAGTAGAGCTTAACAGCATTGCATCTGAATAGAAGCATGCATGACTTCCAAATATAGAACCTGAAATAATAGCTCCTAAAGCAAGGTATATATTAACATCAAAATGCTGAGCAAGAGGTATGATGATAGGCATAGATATTGCCGCTAATCCCCAGAAACTTCCGGTTGTAAATGCTAAGATTGCTAACGTTGCAAAGCTGATTGCAGGCAGCATATTGCCATTCATAAGAGGTTTCACAGAGTCTATAACGTATTGCGTAAAGCCCAATCCGTCATTGGCCTGCATGAATACAAATGTGGTTAATATCATGACAATTAGAAATACCATGTCTTTAATGCCTTGGAAAAATGTATCCATAAACTCTCCAAAGGTCATGGTTTTAGTTGATAAATACATAACGCCGCATGTCGCTATGCCTGCCATAACTCCTTTTACCAGGTCATTGCCTGATACAATGGCAACGACTACTAATACTATGATAGGGATTAAGAAATTCATAACCTTAGGCTGTATTTGCTCCAACCGCGCCGCTGCTGCTTCATCTAATGCATCTTTACCAGCTTCAGATCCTTCTGGAAATACTTGACCGTTTTGTGCTCTTACGAAAGCTTTTTTCATTTTACCAATCTTGGGAATAACGCCCATTATGACTAACGGTACCATTAGTAAAGCTATGATAGCGTAAATCATAAAAGGAATACTGGCTATATAAGCGCCAATGGCTGTACCATTTTTTGTGATGCCTTGAAGTTCGATTAAACCAATCATAAAAACTGCCCATGTGGAAAACGGGTTTAGAACACAAACCGGTGCGGCAGTAGTATTGACGGTATAAGCTAACATTTCTCTGGGTATATTGTATTTGTCTGTTACGTTTCTCATAGCCGACCCCACTGCTAAAGCATTGAGATAATCATCAATAAACACTATGATTCCAAGTATCCAGGTAGCAATTAAACTTGACTTTCCTGTTTTTACATATCTAGCAGCCAAGTCGCCAAACCCCAGTGCTCCACCTGCTCTCTCTGCCAATGCAACGAAAGCACCAAATAGAGATGTCACCAGAATGACCCATCCTGTGGTTGGGTCAGCTAAGACAACATATGTCGCATCAACAAAACCGCCAACGAAGCCCGCTTGGTTTAAAATAATAAAACCTGTCACTGCTCCCAATAGCATTGGCTCAAAAACCCTTTTAGATAATAAGGCTGTAATGATAACAACCAACGCTGGAATAATAGAAATAAGTCCATAAGTTTCAGCCATATGAATTTTCCTCCTTCTTTTTGCATTGATATTATAGGATACGTTGATTATAGTATCTTTTTCTGAAAATTCATATTCTTCTGCAGATTGATTTTGAAAACAAAAAAATAGAACTTAAGTTCTATTAGGTTGTAGAGAAATTAAATGAAGGTGTATCAATATTCGTTTTAGCATTAATTTGAAAAAATTTAACACAATAAACGAATATTGATACACCTTCATTCAATATCAAAGTATCCAGTTTTTACGATATCTCAGCAGCTTAACCTAATAACCCATAAATAATTTGATGAGTTGGGTTCTACTGTTAACATCAAGTTTATTAAATATATTATTAATATGCTTTTTTACAGTTGAAATACTTATGGCTAGTTCATTGCTTATTTCATTGTTTGAAAACCCATTGATAATAAATTCTACAATTTCAATTTCTCTTTTGGATAAGTTGTATTCTTCCATTATTTTAAGTTTTTCAACTGAAATATTATAAGAGTTTTTACCTAATTTAAATAATATATTGACCAAGTGATCTTTAAACTTGTCTAATATATATAAATCTTTATCTTTAAAATCTCCAAAATATTCTGCTCGAAATAGATTAACTAATCCTAATAATTTATGATTCTTCATTAGAATTAATCCCCCAACAAACGGCAACTTTTCCGGTAATAAGAATTCTTGATAAAACTGTGTTTTTTTTCGGATGGGCTCTTCTAGGAAATTTGAATCCTTATACGTAATAGATTTGGAATAGTTGTATCCATAGGATGCATAATCTAACTTGTAGTAAAGTTCATTGTACTTTTCCATAAATTTTTCATCCATGTCTATCGTTACTGAGTCTTCAAGCAGGATTTTGCCTGTTTTTTCATCTACTACAATGAATGAAGCCTGACTATAAGGCACTAACATTCTGATAAGTTCTAAAAACTTTTTTCTAAGAGACTTAATATTTTCTATTGAATACAATTCAAGTAAAGTCTCATTAATCAAGATCCATTCATTTTCTTTTAATGGAGTCATACTTGCTCTCTCCTTACTTATTATGCCTTCCCTATCAACACTATTAATTCTATTAAATAAAAAAATGATTACTTTGTCAATAAAAGCCCTGGTTCCTTATTTTTGATTAAGTTCTGAAAACAAAAAGAAAAAAAGAGGGTAGCCCCCTCTTTACATCAAAGCAATTTCAACGTCATATTTTTCTTCAATTTCTTTTCTCAAGTTTTGTACTTGCCGGGTTGTGTACGTCATATTGTACGGTAGGTGATTGATATATTCTAATGCTTTTTCAAATGCTTTTACTGCTTCCTCTGTTTTTTCTGGACATTCCCCCCTTATTATAAAGTCAGATACACCCGTATAGTTTTCTAGTTTTATTTCTTTCATTCCCCCACTCCTTCCTTAGATGGTGCTGCCATCTAATAATATTTTCAGCCATAAACTCAACATGCGAGAGTAAGTCTCTGACCTGCCCTCGCATGTTATTCACTAAGTATTAAATTTTCAATAAAATTGTTCTGTCAATCATAAATCTCTATGCGCTAATATGCCGTATCTACTATCCGCTGAAATAACTGCTTGATACACGGCTTTTGCCATGGTTTCTGCCCCTAATGCACCAATAACATTCACATCTGCATCCACCTCTGAAGTAGATAACGCATAAATAGTATCCCCATCAAACATAGAATGTGCCGGACGCATGGATCTTGCAAAGCCATTGTGGGTCATGGATGCTACCTTCGTAGCTTGTGGTTTATTCATTTTACCGTTGGTAATGACCACACCTATGGTTGTATTACCGCTGAAAAGATTGGTCTTATTACTGTATGTTTTGTACATTTCTTCTTCTGTACTGATAACTTTTTTCTTTGCTTCATCCAATAGACCGGCTGCTCTTTCTCCGGTGTCAGGATGAATGACATCTCCAAGGCAATTGACAGCTACAATTGAAGCAACCTTTAAATCACCTATTTGAGCACCGTAGATACCAATACCACCTCGCATAGCTCGATCCATTCCCAGAAGCTTTCCTACGCTTGCACCTGTACCGGCTCCAACACTTCCTTGCAGGCATTCCTTATCCGACGCTTGAACACAGGCGTCATATCCCATTTTTTTATCCGGCCGAATTTTATAATCCCCTACGACTAGATCGAAAAGAGCCGCACCACATACAATAGGTACTTTTGTTACTTGTACGTCAAAGCCAATATCATGACCTTCTAGGTATTCCATGACACCGGCTGCACAATCCAGCCCAAAAGCACTGCCTCCGCTCAATACCACCGCATGTACCTGTTCTACCAGATTAACCGGATTCAGCAGCTGAGTTTCTCGTGATGCCGGCGCACCACCTCTTACATCTACACCTGCATAAGCACCTTTTTCACATATGATAACCGTACATCCGGTGCCTGCTTCAATATTCTCAGCGTGGCCAATTTTAATCCCTTGTATGTCTGTTATTTTGATTTCTTTCATTACTGATCCTTCTTTCTAAAGCTACATCAATCCGTTAACTGCTTTAATAATTGCAATTACCACACCGGTTACGCCTTCTCCTCCTAACATGCCGGATGCTACGATAACACCTTTGTCGCTTCTTTTAACTTCTGGGTTGATTTTGCTAACGATAAAGGCTAAAGCGCCCCCTATGAATACGGTTGCAGAGATAAACATTGGTAGGTAGATACCAATACCCAAAGTCATGGCAGGCACATTGATGACATACAAAACTGCACCCAGAATCAGCCCTATGATAAAGGCAGTAACATTAGGAAGTCCTCCTACCATAGTGGATACTGCGTATGCTTGAGGAGCGGGTAACTCTGTTCCCGGTCCCATTGCACCAAATGCTCTAAACATTACGAACAAAACAATAACGGACACAATAGCTCCAATAATTCCTCCAATTGTCTCAGAAATCAATTGAGCTTTCGGATTCGTCTTTAGAATATATCCAGATTTAAAATCGTTTAAGACGTCTCCTGTTAAACCACATGCTACTGCTACCACGCCTGCTACAAAGAAGGCCTCTAACTGTCCAACACCGCTTAAAGCTTTTGCAACCAGCAATACTATGATTCCGAATATTTCCATAGGATTGATACCGGTTTGACCTGTAATTTGAGCAGACATTGCGGTTGTAAGCCATACGCCTACAATAGTAATCATACTTGCAACAATTCCCATGTTAGTGACAACAGTCAGTATAAAGGCTACTAAAGCAAATAATATCGGCGCCCACTTTAAGTTGACATCTCCTTCTTTTGCTGCTTTACCACTGATCATGGGTCCATATATTTCTTTTGCTTTTGGTATAATACCTTTCAGCAAAATACCGATTCCTGTTCCAACCATTAGCCCTATTCCTAAGCTGTCTTTGAATGCTGTTGCTACCCCTGCATCAGCAAACCATCCTACACTGGTTCCCATAAGTATCAAGCCAAAGAAACCAATAACAGCTCCTAAAAACCATACGCCTGTAAATAACGGTCCAATAATATAACCAATGGCTACTGCCATAGGAGATATCCAAAATCCAAAAGGTACACCCTTTGCCGTCAATCCTTCTGACAGCCATACGGGAGGTACTTTACCATAATCTCTTAATGCTGTAAAAACAGCCGTCAATCCCATGGTTGCAAATAGGGTTTTAGCTTTTGTTCCACCTTCGTCACCGGCTAATACCGTTTCAGATGCTGCAATACCCATTGGAAAAGGTAATTTTTCTCCTTCTATAAAATATTTTCGTACCAGTGCAGTAAAAATAACACCTAATATTGCGCCTCCTAAAGTAACAGCAAACAATGCGGCCATGCTGACATCTGCATCTGCATTGAGCATCCATATCCCCGGAATGGTAAAGGCCAGCCCCCCTGCTACCATGCTTCCCGCTGACATAGCTGTATGGGTAACATTGATTTCATTAAGATTGGTATTGCCCAATGCTTTTAAAAGACCCATTGATAATACCGCAACAAAGATTGTCGGCCAAGGCAATGCTCCCATTCTCAGCGCTACATACATAGAGCTCATGGTAATAATGATAGAACCAAGCGCACCAATAATAATACCCCTGGCTGTCAATTGTTCCTTAAAGCTCTTTGCATAACGCATTTCTGATTTACTGTCAGACATAAATAATACCCTCCTTTGTTAATGATGACATGTATTCATAATAAAAATGATGAGGTATATATAAATTCCGTTTTCAATTTTCAAAATTGGCAGGAATCTATAAAACAAATATATAGCAACCATACGAATTCTTTTTAATGATAAAATAATCAAAGATTGGGATTTCTTAATGTCTCATTTGGATTAGCTTAAATTTGGCATCTATGTAATCAAGGAAGATTGTTTCAAATAGACTTGTAAAATTGCAAAACGTAAGCTGCAATAATAATATTATAAATGATTTTAGATAAATAAAGTGTCGAACATTGATATCATACGTCTTTTTGGTTAAGCTCTGCATCAATCATTAAAGCTTAAACCCAATATGTTTCGTATTGTAAAACTTAGTTTTGTAGTGTATAATGTAAGTTTATCAAGTTATCCGAACAGTGTCAATATTCTGTATATTTATTCATATCTAGATTTTACAATATTTTTCTTACACTTAAAAGTCTCCCTTTACGTTAGCCGGTATCCTGTATAGGATACAGCTATAAGGAAGACTTTTAAGCTTTAGAGGCTTATTCAGTTTTAATACTCTTCTTAATAATTTCTCTTAACATTCTTTTTCTGTTTCGGTGAATCAATGCTTCAATGATCTTTTGCCTTTCTATTTTATATTTAGTGGTTTGTCTTCTAATTTTTTTGTATATACGATTTTTCTCTTCAGGTGCTATATTAAATTCAGTGGTCTTTCTAATAATTCCAACAAGGTTTTTAACATGGCAAATTTCCGTATTGGGTTTAGCTTCTATATACAATTCTGTTTTATTTAAAAAAGCAATCATGCTGTGGTAATGAATATGAGGATACTCTATCAATAAGTTTTTTAATGCATTAATCCCCCTTCGATTCTGATATATGGGGTTGGGAAATTCATCAACGCGGCCATTATGATTATTTATCCAACAATAATCCTCGTCACATCCATATATGATTCCTTTTTTTCTAATAAAGTTAATCACATAAATACCAAAATCCGATAGTATAAGTTTATCAATTTTTATCCATTTTTCACAATGATCCTTAGCCATTACATTGCTGATTTTATAATATAGACTGCCATCCAATTGTCCCAGTTCTTGAGACTTCCAATTTTGCAAAATATTTTTAGGTTCCTGCAGTTTTGCAAGCACCTCTTCTTTTACACCCTTTGTTTTAGCGGTCAAATCCATAAGCTTCCCCCTTCAAGCTTTACTGTGGCGTATTCCCCATATCAACCATTATACAGAGGGAGCTATGCATTATTTATCAAAACCTAGGGGTATAATTGGTAACAATCCGTCAGGTAATGTAAACATAAGACTTCAATTCTTTTTCTGATTTCCAAAAAACAACCTGTATAAGTTTTCTTCATTTACAACAAAATGTTCCGTACATGTTTTCTTTCCAATAAAAACTTTATCTGAGAACCGATCCGTCAAATGTATTTTAAGCTCATTAAATTTATCAATATCGTTTGTTAAGTAAAAGTACTCCCCATTTTTTAAATAAATGTGTATGACATTATGAATCTTTAGATAATTTCTATGATTCATAATGAAAATACTACTTATATCTGGTTTGCTAATTTGATACGTTTCACCATTTAAGTGAAGTAAAATCATAGAGTCCTCCACAATAACATATCTGGATTTAAGGTATTTGTATTTTGAATAATATCCAGAAATGATGAAAATTGACAACAGCAAACAGAACAATCTAATTAAGTAATGGATTTTTGTAGAATCATTTAAAATAATTAGACCATATACCGTTACACTAAGCGCCAATATCAGCCCTATAAGGTAATAATTATGAATACTGTTGTACCTCATAATGCTACCCCTCTCATAATTAAAAACTAGATAAAACGTATAGACATTTAAAGGTCTATTTAGAATCCTAGTGGGATACTCTTATCAATTTAATCATACGACAATTAGTTGACTAAGTCAACTAATTAATGAAAATATGTTACTTAAAGGTTTTAAATTCTTCTTCAGTAAATCCAAAATAGTCTTTTCTTATTCTATCTGAAAAATCTTCAAATTCTTTTTTTTGATTTGAGGTCAATTGTTTGGAGTACTGGTTGATCATTAAATCATGTGCAATATAATCCTCACTTAACTCTATAAATCCTATATCTTTCGTCCATGTGACTTGACTGTCTGCACCTCTTGAAACAATACCTGACATAACATCTTCCCCATCTATGGTCATGGTGAAATATCGCTCATTTTTTTCAGATAAATATCGTTCTATTCTTCTGTGAGCAACTAAATCCTCATAAGGATTGGTGTGTCCAAAATATACCCCTCTTAATATAACCCCTCGACTTAGAGCTTTATCTAATGCTTCTGAAATGTCTTGTATTTCTTCATGCCATATAGAAAGAGCTATTCTTTTATTGGCTTTAGAAATTAATGTATTGGCAAAATCAATGATTTTATTTCTTCCTTTTAAAACAATTAATTTATTGTCGTTTTCTTTTACTTGATATAACTGATTTGTATATTCATCCACATGACTCAATACATTTTGAAAATCGTCTTTGTATTTATTGATTAAAACTTTAGGATTAATGGGATGATAAAGTGTTGTACCCTCCACTGTTTCTTCAAAAACGATTTGTTTCTTTTTTAAGCTGTCCAGTATTTCATATATCCTTGATCTTGGAATGCTAGAATTCTTACTGAGTGCATAGCCGTTAACAGGATATATTTGAAGCAAGCTTAGATATGCTTTTATTTCATATTCACTTAAGCCTAATTTTTTCATGTCTTCAATAATGCGATTATCTTGGTTCATGTTTTCTCCTTCATCTTCACGGTTAAAGCCTTATTATGGCTTTAAGAAATATCTTATAATTATGAGCTATATTAGAAGTATTAGAAATACAATTAATATTGATCCCAATACGGGGATAATTAACCCGCCTTTATACCATCCGTAAAAAAAAGCAAATCCAATACCTGCAATGGAAACTGCCGGCATACCGGGAATAGCGTTAAATACCCCTGGTATCACCAATGCCCCTAACGCCGTATAAGGGATATATTCTAAAAATTGTTGTAGCTTTGGTGGTAACTGTCTTTCCGAGACCATTAAGAATGGTACCAGCCTTGGTATAAAGGTAACCAACATCATACCCACAATAGTTACCCAAAGTTGATCATTCATTTTTAGCTTCCTCCTTGAACCGGCATATGCCCAAACAAGATGTCAAAATAATAGATAAGACAATGCTCCAGCCTTGAGGCATGGATAGAAATTTAACCAGTAAAGTATTAATCCATGCAGATGTAAGTGTGAGCACAACAACTTTTTTTGATTTCTTCATCTCCGGTACTAATATAGCTACAAACATAGCATATAATCCTATTCCCATACTTACTTTTAGTAGTTCCGGCAGAACACCTCCCACCAGGTATCCCAATATTGTCCCACCTACCCAAGCGATATATGCAGTATATTCTAAGGTTAAAATATACTCTTTTGTTAAATCCACTTTTTTAAAAGACATGATTGAAAAAACCTCATCCGTTACGCCAAAAGCTATTAATGGACGCCAGCTTTTCATCTCGGGTGTCATTTTGGTTGCAAGAGATGCACTCATGAGAAAGTGCCTAAAGTTAACCAATAATGTTGTCAATACCATCTCCCAGGCACCTGCGCCTGCAGCTAAAATGTTGATAGCAATAAATTGGCTGGCACCTGCAAATACAATAGCAGAAAATAAAAAGCAGTTCATCATTGAAATATCATTATTTTTTGCTAAGACACCAAAAGTCATGGCAATAGGCACAAATCCAATGATTATTGGGAAGGCATCTATTATTCCTGTTTTAAGTCCTTGATGAGTTTTATTCATCATCCCACCTCCTAGCGTGATGCTATATTTCCTTATGTATTATTTAGTAGTTATTATAGTAGTTACTATTTAAAATGTCAATATATTTCTTATATTTCTCAAAATTAAAAACTTGGGATTTCAACGCCCAAGTTTTATCAGATTCAATAAGGATAACATTAACTTTCTTCTAAGTATTTTAAATTATATCGCTTTTTTCGTTTGTTTTCCCATAATGTTTAATATCGAATTATTTGCATCTGCCATTCCTGAATTACATAGATATCCTAAGTTCTCAAACAGTTCTTTAAAATCAGCAGATAATATCCCATTGTTCTCATGAACCGATACACCTTTTTGTGCAAGTAAAGCCGCTTTAACCGCCCATCCTGCAGAAAGTGCCAGTTTGTAAGCACACCCTTCTTTTCCACCATCACATATGAGCCCTGTAATGCTTCCCACCATATTTTGCATACCTTTAAAGATTTGTTCCTCTGTGGCTCCCATCATATATGAGACCCCCGCACTGGCCCCGATGCCTGCTGCTACGCCGCAGCCACACATAGCTGACAATGTACCTGTAAAAGATTTTATATATACCGTAACAAGATTGCTAAAAGCTAAAGCTCTTAATCTTGTTTCTTCGCTAACTTCTGATGTTTCTGCCACGCCGGCTATGGTTAAGAATACGGTTATACCGTGATTACCACTACCGGCACTGCTCATTGCAGGCAGCTTTGAGCCTGACATTCTGGCTTCAGAAGCAGCCGAGCAGAGCATTTCGGCTCTTGTCACCATATGATTGTTTATTATGCCTTCATCTATGATTTGTCTATATGCTTCTCCAATACCATTTTCATATGATAATCCTTCTTCTGCCAGCCTCATGTTCTTATCAATACCCTCTTGGAGAAAAGCTATGTCTTCAATGGGAACGTGATCACAAAAATCTAATAGCGCTTTTAAATCATATTTCTGAATTTTTTTCTTATTCTCTTCTACTTGGGACTCAAGCAAATCCTCATGCTGTAGGTTATAGCCTTCTTCCGCCTTAACAATGTTTTTGTGCCTGTCAATGGCTACGACTTTAATTTTTTTACCATCTTTCAAGGTTACAAAGATTTCTATAAATAATCTGTTACAGTTCCCCTTAATGCTGACATAAATATTATCTCTCTGTACAAGGGCTTCTGCTCTTTCACTTTCCGAAGGCGTAATGGTTTCTAATATCCTAAGTTCCCTTTTAGGCTCAGCAATAATTAGTCCTAATGCGGCTGCTATTATTAATCCTCTTTCTTTTATACCTGGTATCCCAACTCTTAGACCATTTTTAAACAAGGCTGCATCTACACATACTTCTACTTTTTCGATGCGGGAAATATCATCTATCTTTTCACCTGCTATAGATGCTGCGTAAGCAACTGCTATTGGCTCTGTACAGCCGGTAGCCGGCACTATTTCTTTTCTTAAAATTTCTAATAACTCACAATAATTCATCTCTTCATTTTTCCTCTTTCTATTTAAATTTCTTTGAAAACATTCTTTATTTCTTCTCAATGTGTTAAAGAGCAAGTAATATGCCAACATTCATTCATTTTTTTTGCAATAAAAAAGACACATGCTTTAATGCGCCTGACAGCCTTGGTAATTCTTGAAGTTTTCTAATTTAACATTGCTTTTTAAACCCTAATAATAATTAAAATATTGTATTTCTATTTTCTTTATAACAATACCGATTCCAGATATGAAACAAATTATTGTTTCATATCTGGAACTGTTTCAGCTTTGATACATAAATCATATTTTTTTAGTCTTCGATAGAATGTGGTTCTACTTATGTTTAAGTCTTTACAAACATTTTTTACGATATCTTTATGTTTTAAATCTTTATATTCATCCATTTTTTTTGCTATAAGTTCTTTTTCCATTGAATTCATATCCTCTGACAACGTGTTATTCGTAGAATCTAACTGATTATTGAATACATATGGATTTTCTTTTGATTGTTTCATATACCCTGTGATTCTTTTATGGATTAAATCCTCATTAATTTCCTCACCCACTTCAAAATTTGCCGCATATTCTAATACATTCTGTAATTCTCTTACATTACCTGGCCATTGGTATTTTATAAATATTTCCTCTGATTTTTTTGATAATTTTTTTATTTTTTTATTAAATCGTTGGTTATACTGATGGATATAAAAATCAGATAAATACATAATATCCTGATGCCTTTCCCTCAAAGGCGGAATATGCACAGGAATAATATTTAATCGATAGTACAAATCTTCTCTAAATGACCCTTCATATATTCGCATGAGTAAATTTGCATTTGTAGCAGCAATAATACGAATATCTATCTTTTTCGTTTCATTACTGCCTATTCTGCAAATCTCTTTTTCTTGAAGGACTCTCAGTAATTTAACTTGCAGAGCAAAAGGCATTTCACTAATTTCATCAAGGAAAATGGTCCCGCCGTCTGCAACTTCAAATTTACCGATCTTAGTATTAATGGCACCCGTAAAAGCACCTTTTTCGTGCCCGAACAATTCACTTTCAAGTAATTCATCGGGTATTGCCCCACAATTGATTGGGATAAAAGCATTGTCTTTTCTTTTACTTTCATTATGTATAGCTCGCGCAAAAAGTTCTTTTCCTGTACCACTCTCACCATATATCAATACATTGGAATCCAGTTCAGATGCTTTTCTCGCTGTTTCCTTAACATCAATCATATTCTCTGAAACACTTAAAATACTATCGAAATTAACGCTTACTTGGTATTGTTGCGTGTATTTTATAATTTTCTTTTCAAACTTGGCGATTTCCTGTAATTTTACTATGAATTCATTATTGATATCACTCATTAAAAAAACAGATGCAATGAGTGTATAGGTTTGGTCATTAAACTTAATATGAATTTCTTTATTTTCTATGACCGTCTTATACATTTTCTTTTGCTTAAGTTCATGCCACAAGTGTCTGAGAAAGTCTGTTTCATTAGAGATACCAAGTTCAGATAGCAGCTTCATCAGTGTATGGTTTTTATATAAAACTTTTCCCCCATTATTGAATACTAATAATGCATCTTCCATTGCATTGAGTATATTATTTAATCTTAAAGATAATAAATGGTTTTCTTTTGAGATAAGGACTTCATAAAACTTTGCTTCTAATAATTCTGCCATTTTCTGAATATAATTAACGTATTTTTGTTTATTTTTTACAATCTTATCTCTTTGGCTATCATTAAAAGCAATAACACCAATTACACCCACGGGTATGTCGCTTCTTTTGATTGGCATACATATTTCTGCTTTCTCTTCACAGTCATGGATTCTCTCACACAGCTTACAAATAGCACTTTCTCTTGCTTTTTCAACAACATAATAGTTGCCTGTTTTTAAGCAGTATCCAAAAGCTGTATTATTTTCAATTTTGATTCCTATTTTGTCTTTATATATTCCAGTCCCTGCGATTCGAATCATATCACTATTCATAATGGTCACATCTATACCGATTACTGCTTCAATAGCTTCAGCTACTTTCTGGGCAATAATAGGAAAAACTTCTGTGGTATTTCCTAACATGCTGACCCTCCTTATAACAATGGTGAATCATTCCCCTATTTGGCTTATGTTTCTATTTGGTGTCCATCCATTTTTGCCGCATAACCATGCCGATAGGAAATACTTCGCCTTTGAGTTCTTTAGGGATTTCTTTTTCAAGTTTTCGAATACAGCTGATGTATTTTACCGGAACTGCAAATTCATCGCTTAAAAGCGATACTAGATCATTTCCTTTTTTTATATCGTCTATGGTCGTATGTTCCAGCATATGGGTATTGTTGATCAATCCTGTAATCGAAACTTTTGCTTCTTCCTGAATGCTTTCAGCATACCATTTTGCTTTTTCAAAATCGGATGTTTCAGGACGATTGGCATTGATAACGATCCATAAATCATATTCACCTTGTTTTAGGTAAGATCGATATCGAGCAAGTGTCTTCATCCCTACGGGGTCTCCTCCTATATCCATAATCACTTCTTTTTCTTTGTTTTGAAGAGGTCCAAAAATATTAGCTGACAAGGAAGGGAGATCCGCAGTAATTGCTTTTCCAAAACTACTGCTAATCAACTCGATTCCTTTCTCTTCAAACAAATCAATTTTTTCTCGACTTCTAAAATAGGGATTGATGATATCTAAATCTATGATGGTCACTTGAGGCTTTATTTGTTTCAATTTTAAAGCATAATTCACTGCAAATTCAGTTTTTCCGCTTCCATAATGGCCCGCGATAATTCTAATTCTATTATCTTTCAACATTTATTCTTTCCTCCTTAAATATCAATCTTATTATATGATGTAATCCAAAAAAAGTAAAAAAAAAAGTTCTTAATTAATATTTTACCAATCATATTTTTTTTATGTTTGAAAATAATAAAAAATAAGGAGGGATTTACAACCATGAAAAATAAAAAACAAAAGAAAGTAAAAATGGAACAAAATGCTGCGTATAAAATGGCCAATATGAAAAATATGAAAAATCAAGGCGATAGCTGTAATAACAAACAAGAAAATTGCAGCAACAATAACAACAATTGTAATGAATTAGATTACTGAGCTGCGTCGGAAGCAAGAGATTGGGTTAACTTCAATGAGAAATAGCTTTTTCGCTATTTCTCGTTCTTTCCCTCCATGATATTCATTATCTTGACCTTTTTATCAGTTTATCTTATAGTAATAATGTAAATCTAAAATAAACGATTTTATAAAAGAGGTACCAAAATGAGAATAAGAAAAGATGTTTTTGATAATGAAGAAAGTGAAATTGTTTTAACGGCCAAGATTTCAGATGCTCTAGCGCACCCAGTAAGGATTAAAATATTAAAATATATTCTTATTAACAATTCACAAAGAGAAACTGTACATAATAAAGATCTTGTAGAGTTTTTTGACTATTCCCAGTCTACTATATCTCAGCATGTAAAAAAACTGGTCAATGCCGACGTCATTCATGTTAGAAAAAAGGATAATTTTTCAGAGTACTATATTAACATCGGTATCGTAGGAAAATATATTGATATGCTTAAAAAGTTAGAAATATAGTCACATATTTTCACAATAACCACGTATTTGCGTATATTAATAGTGAAACTTTGTTTAACTATTGGAGGGTTATTGATGGAAAAAGTATATCCTTACACTCAAAATTGCGGTAGTTACCCAATGAACGGTATGCAAGAACCAATGTATGGTGGAATGGATCAGATGCAGGCTATGTATCCTATGCAGCCTATGCAATCTATGCACGGTATGTGTTGTATGCCTATGCAAGGTATGTACTGTATGATGCCAATGCAACCAATGCAAGCTATGCAGCCTATGCACGGTATGGAAGGAAATATGGCTATGCAGCCTATGAATCCAATGCACGGTATGGATAATAACATGTATATGCAGCCCATGAATCCAATGTATGGTATGGATGGAAATATGGCTATGCAGCCCATGAATCCAATGCATGGTATGGATAATAACATGTATATGCAGCCTATGCACGGTATGCAGAGTATGCATGGCATGTATGGCATGCCTTACGAAGAATAATTATAGTAATACATCTTACACAGAAAAAGCTGAGCAAAATGCTCAGCTTTTTAAATAATATCTTTTAAGTTCTTCTGAGAGATTGTACTTTGATAGAAACTATTTTTAAGAATCAAATATACTTCTTCAATCTTCTGATAGCTGCAGTAGGGCTGCAGCATACATCTTTCACAATCGAAACATTTAACAAAAGTCTCTGCTCTCGATACCCCTTGATCAAATTGGCTGCAGACTTTGTCTACTAAGAACGAAGAATAAAAAATTTTTAAAGTCTTTTTTATCATTTCTTCTGTAAACCCCTCCGTTTTCATACGTAAATAATTTAAAATACAGCGATAATAAGGAACTTTATCCATGTTTTCTTTTTGGGCTGATGAAAAAGAAAACCATTTTGAAAAAACACTATAAGCCTTCTGATAATATCCAAAGTCACAATAGGCTGCCGCGACAAATAAGCCTACACTGGAAGCTTGCAAAGGCGCATTGTTTTTTAATTTAATGAATAAAAGGTCGGAAATATTGGAAAAAAAGTATTTTCCTTTCTCCAGAAAATCTAAAAGTGTTTTCTTTTCCTGCTCAGATAATTTACTATAATTTCTAATCATTCTCTTGACGTGAACGTATTGAATATAATGATCCAACTCCCTTTTGCTATACATGCTTTCAACCTCGCTGATACCAGGAATTAATACATGATAGCTGGGAAATCCTAAGAAAGATACATCCCTTGCATAGGTATGATAGCCTTTATTTTCTAAGAAACTGACTAAGTGTTTGAGCAAATCACTATTTCTTATTTGCTCCGGTTCAACAAAAGGCTGCCATTGGTAGCTGGGTTGATCTTCAAAAAAGGATGGCGGATAACTTCCAGCCCCATTGACCAGTATGTTCATAATATTTTCATGTGATACGGCACTTTCAATATCATATGTATATGGTATTAATCCCATCATTCTATTAATATCTTGACCTTGCAGCAACTCTGTCAAAGTACGTTCTACCGATATTTCAAATATAGGGTGGCTTCCAAATTTAACAAAATATGCATTCATTATTTTATCTATATAAATAACAGCTGTCACAGGAAGGCCTTCTCCTAAAGAACAATCTTTAATGATAATTTTTTTGTTTCCTTTGGCTTCAATATTATTTATCATTCTATATATTCTTGGATATTGTTTAAGGTGCTCTTCCGGATATGAGGGAGGTGTTATTTGTTCTTCGATTACTTTTTTATTCACATATCTTTCTAAGCACTCCGATATCCCTTGAACAATTGCTTCCTCAGCTGTATTTCCGGCACACATGCCGTTGGACATATACATTTTAGAAACCATTTTCATTGGAATATAGGATAGTCGTTTGGTGCATAGGTTCATAAAAGGTATGGATATAAAATCATATGGAATTTCTTCATAGGACATTTGTTTCCAAGTTTTTAACAATTCTTGAAGGTCTACTTCATTCGGCATCTTCTTCTTTTGCTGCCTAATCCAATCTTCATCGGAATAAATAAGATCATATATACTATTACCTTTTTCATCAGGGCAGTAATAGAAGTTCTTATATTGATGCGCCTTGGAACTAACATCTATGGTTAATCTATATTGTGTCATATTTTGCAATCTTTCCATTAGCTCCGCATAGGCACTGGCTAGTGCATACTCATGTGTTGTGCCTTTTCCATTAACCCCTAAATTGGTGTCTTGAATCATCAATCTAACAGAAAAATACCCTTCTACAGTATTATTCCAATTGTGTTCTATAGGTATAATACCAAGCTCATTCAGAATTGTACGTATTTTTATGATCGTGTCTTTAGGTAATGCATCTTTATATTTTCTTTTTCTCAACTCATCTTTCCAATTTTCCACACTTTTTACGCACCTTTCACACATTATTCATTTAGCATTAATACATATTATTCATATGACTGCGGATTTAATGATTATAAATTTATTTTGTTGGTAAAATATTAGAAAACGGTTGAAATTTATATCGATATATTGTAATATTTAAATATAATGATATTAAATTAACAATGTTGAGGTGATCAAATGGACTTTGATAAAAAGAAAACCAAGCTAATATTAGAGCAAAAAGCAGAATTGCTAAAATCGATTTCCCACCCTGTAAGGTTATGTATCCTTACGAAACTGCTATACGATGGAGAATGTAATGTGAGTCATCTTCAGAATTGCTTGGACGTTCCTCAATCCACCGTATCGCAGCATCTGGGTAAATTACGCAGCTCTGGCGTTTTGGAAAAAGAACGAAACGGTTTAGAGATTCATTATAGTATTGCAAATGAAGAAATAAGAAAAGTATTGGAAGTATTGCTTGAGGATATTAAAGGAGGTATATAATGAGCCATAAAATTCTGATTGTAGGTGGTGTTGCCGGTGGTGCCAGCGCTGCAGCACGACTTCGACGCTTAGATGAAAGTGCAGAAATTATTCTTTTTGAAAAAGGTGAATATATTTCTTATGCAAATTGCGGGCTGCCTTACTATATCGGCGATACCATTAAAGATAGAGATGCACTTCTTGTGCAAAAACCGGAAGTTATGCAAAACCGCTTTAATATTGACATAAGATTAACTAATGAAGTGATTTCCATTGACAAAGAAATCAAACAAGTTGAAGTTAAAGATTTAAGTAACCATAGCACTTATTTGGAATCATATGATACTTTGGTGCTCTCTACTGGGTCAACGCCCTTAAAGCCTCCTATCGAAGGTATTAATGCGCCAAATATTTTTACTTTATGGACCATCCCGGATACGGATGCCATAAAGAATTATATCAATGAAAACCAACCTAAAACAGCCGCTGTTATCGGTGGTGGATTTATTGGTTTAGAAATGGCCGAAAACCTTCACGCGCTTGGCATTAAGGTCTCTCTGATTGAAATGCTGGACCAAGTTATGACACCATTAGATTACGGAATGGCTCAAATACTTCATGAGAATATTAGAGCAAACCATGTCAACCTCATCTTAAAAGATGGTGTTAAACGTTTTGACCGGAATGAAGATGCTACAACCATTACACTTCAAAGCGGTAATACAGTAGATGCCGATATGGTGATTTTATCTATAGGCGTTCGTCCAAACAGTATTCTTGCTAAAAACGCCGGCTTAGAAATCAACGATCGTGGAGGCGTTGTAGTCGATGACTATCTAAGAACATCTGATGAGAATATTTATGCCATAGGAGATGTTATTGAAGTAACTGATTTTATCAATAAAGGAAAGACGATGATTCCATTAGCAGGTCCGGCTAACAAACAAGGTCGAATTTGTGCTAATAATATTTATGGCAGAAACGAACCCTATAAAGGTACACAAGGAACTGCTATCGCTAAAGTATTTGATATGACAGCAGCTTCTACGGGCGTAAATGAAAAAACATTGAATAAAAGGGGATTAAAGCATAAGCAGGATTATTTCACAGCGGTTATATATCAAAAATCTCATGCAGGCTATTATCCCGGTGCATGCCCTCTAGCCCTAAAAATGATATTCGATAAAACAGGCAATATCTATGGGGCTCAAATAGTTGGGCAAGAGGGTGTTGATAAGCGTATTGATACCATAGCTACTGCCATGAGGTTAGGCGGAAAGGCCAGTGACCTTAAAGAACTGGAATTGGCTTATGCACCACCATACTCTTCTGCAAAAGATCCTGTTAATATGTTAGGTTTCGTGGCTGAAAACATATTAAACGGACTGGTTGATTTTATGGATTGGGATGAGTATGAGTCTATTAAAGATTCTGATGAATACCAAGTATTGGATGTTTCTGAAGAAGTTGAAAGAATGGTCGGATTTGTTCCAGATTCTATCCATATTCCTTTGGGGTCAATAAGAGATCGTGTTGATGAACTAGATAAAAACAAAACCATTGTTATATATTGTGCCATTGGTTTAAGATCCTATGTTGCTGCCAGGATTCTTTCTCAAAAAGGCTTTAATGCAAAAGTTTTTGCAGGAGGCTTCAACCTGTATAAGTCTTTATTCCACAAGACAGATATTGACAAGCCTACACCTCCTGCCTCTACAACTCAAGCTGAAATACAGAAAGGTAATGAAACTATGGATATAAAAGAAACCATTAAAGTAAATTGCAGTGGATTGCAGTGTCCCGGGCCCATTATGAAGGTTTTCAAAACCATGAATGATTTAAATGAAGGCGATATCATTGAAGTTTCAGCTACAGATGTAGGTTTCGGAAGAGATGTAGAATCATGGTGCCAGAGAACAGGCAATACAATGTTAAAGGCAGAAAAACGAGGCAAAGAACAAGTCGTTTGGATACAAAAAGGATTAAATATGCCTGCTGATTGTCCTGCTTCTGAAACACAACCTTTCCTTAATGATGATGGAAAGTCTATGATTGTTTTCAGCGGTGATCTGGATAAAGTCCTGGCATCTTTTATCATTGCCAACGGAGCTGCTTCTATGGGAAGAAAAGTGACTATGTTCTTCACTTTCTGGGGACTCAATGCTTTAAGAAAAACTGACAAAGTAAAGGTCAAAAAACCTTTATTGGATTCTATGTTTGGTGCAATGATGCCTAGAGGAACCGGAAAGCTGAAGCTTTCTAAAATGCATATGGGCGGGATGGGTACCGCTATGATGAAAAAGGTTATGAAAGACAAGAACGTTGATTCTCTTGAAGATCTCATTAAACAGGCCATGGAAAATGGTGTTAATATCGTTGCGTGTACCATGTCCATGGACGTTATGGGACTTACCAAGGATGAATTGATTGACGGTATTGACTATGCAGGTGTGGCTTCTTATCTAGCCCATGCGGAAGAATCTAATGTCAATCTGTTTATATAGTCGTCTTAAATATTTTATAAAACGGGCGTCCTGCTTAAAGGACGCCTTTAATATTCTTCCCCCAATATAGTGGTTTCATTATTCTGCATATCAATTCTATAGATTACTGAATCTTTATTTTCAGTTCTCCAATCCAATGCATAAACAATATCACCAATGACATTAACCCAATCTACTTCTTCATTAAGGATTTGTTTAATGTCTCCGGTATCAAGATTCATAGCATATAGACTGTCTTCATTTATAAATAATAAATAATCTTCGTTAGAATTTGAATAAATATTTGAAACAAAGCCTGTTACCAATTCTTCATATTCTGTACCATCAGTACGTATTCTACATAAACTTAACGTACTATCAACGGCTCCAACGCCTTTTGCGTCACCATTTCTATTTGAATTGTTAAAGTATATCCAACCGTTATCTACTATGAAATGTGTTGTTTTTACATATTCACCTGTTTCTTTCCATAGAATTTCTTCTTTGTTTTTACCATTCAAATCCATTCTAAACAACTGTCCTTTTAACTGTACAGCATAATAAATGTAATCTGATTCATACTGCATACAGTTTATTCCTGCATCAACCAACCTCTTTTTTTTAGTCCCATCAAGACTTATTCTATACAAACCATCTTTATTATTGGATGTCATATCAACAATGTTGGCATAAATCATATCATCTACAATGATTGTTTGACATGTATTCATATCTGAAATGATTTCTCTATTATCTGGATTAACGATTTCCAGCCTCATGAGTTGTGAACCCTTACCAAAATTCCTGTAGTACAGGTATTTGTCATAAATGGATAAACACATCCCATAAGTATCATCGAAAATAACTTTACCGGACTCACTCCATTGCGTTATATTATTGTTTTTCTTACCATCTTGAAAATAGATGGTTCCATCTTCACTTTGAACGATAAATCCAATATTTACACTATTAATTGGATTTGAGTTCACTACATGATACTGGGAAGTGTAATCTTCACATCCGCTCAATATAAATGTCAGGCTTATTATCATAAATATGATTACCCATGCTGAGTGCTTTTTTGAATGTCCTATATAAATACTTTTCATCGTATCCTCCCTCCATTCATTATTATGTGTTTATTATACAATAAAAAAGATAGGGTTATCATTCAGAAAAGAAGAATAACCGCCCTGCTGTGAGGACGGTTATAACTATTTAATCAACCTTGGGTAACCGCATTAATGCGAATCCGATTACCCTTCTTTTATTATAACACAATTTATGAAATGCTCTCTTCCAATGCTTTTTCCATGATATCCAATCCACACTCAATCTGCTCATCCGTAATCACCAATGGCATTAAGAATCTCATGATGTTGCCTTTAACACCTGCAGACATTGTAATCAATCCCTTCTGAGCGCAAGCGCCGACAATCTTGCCTACAACTTCTTTATTAGGTGTTTTTGACGCCTTATCATTAACAAATTCGATGGCCATCATAGCGCCAAGGCCTCTGACGTCACCAACTACTTCATATTTCTCTTTCCACTGGTTAAATCTAGTCATACATTTCTCACCAATCTCATTGGCTCTATCACAAATATTGTCTCTTTCTATCACTTCGATAACCTTTAATGCTGCAGTTACTGAAACTGGGTTACCACAGTAAGTCCCGCCAATTTCTCCTACTACTGGTGCGTCCATTATCTCCGCCTTTGCTGTTACTGAGCTTAACGGAAGACCTCCCGCTATAGATTTTGCACTGGTCATGATATCCGGTGCTGCTCCTGCTTCTTTCCAGTATTCACTTGCAAACATCTTTCCGGTTCGTGCATATCCTGTTTGTACCTCGTCTGCTATTAATAATATGTCGTACTTGTTACAGATTTCTCTTACGCCTTTTACATATTCAATTGGAGGAATCACAAAGCCGCCTTCTCCTTGCACCGGTTCAAATATGATTGCCGCTACATTTTCCGGTGCCGTATATTCTAAGAAGAAGTCTTCAAGTTTATTTAGGTAATATTTTACCCCTTCCTCTTCCGTCATCCCTTCCGGTCTTCTGTACATATATGGAAATTCACATCTTTGGATACCGGGAGCAAAGGGACCCATTCCAAATTTATAGGGCTTAATCTTAGCTGTCATGGACATGGTCAGTAATGTTCTTCCATGGAATGCTCCTGTGAACACTACGATATCTGTTTTCTTAGTATATTTTCTTGCAATCTTTACTGCATTTTCAACTGCTTCGGCACCACTGTTTACAAACATGGTTTTTTTGTTGCCTTCAATGGGCACCAATTGGTTTAGTTTTTCTGCCAAAGCAATATATTCGGGATAATGGACAATATTAATGCTTGTGTGGAAATATTTTTCACATTGAGCCTTTGCTGCTTCCACTACTTCCGGGTGAGAATAACCGATGTTGAGTAC
>JANQMT010000163.1:0-17115 GCA_028279945.1 Clostridia bacterium | reverse complement strand
TCCACTGAAAGTTTTCTTACTCATTTCCTTTCCTCCTTTTAAAAATTATTTATGGTTGTAGTCGCCTACAACAAAAACAGGCATGAACCCCTACCTAATGGTAGTAGCTCATGCCTGATCGAATCAGTAACACGCCTATTTTTTCATTTTCACCATTTGCTTTACCCTATTAATATGTATGGTCATATATCCAAGCTCATAATCGGATACTACAATATCTAAATTTTTTTCAATATGTTTTTTAATCAATTTAGAAATATTATAGGACTCTCGAAATTCATGTTTGATGGTTTCTAATAAAGGGTTTTCCAAAATCGTATTGTTTTCTGTTCTTTCTATGCTTCCTCGAAAATGATTGATCAACCGACTATAAGTTAATCCATTATTATCAATTTTGTAATCCAGCTCTCTTTCAACAATCTCAACCAGTTCCTTAACCAATCTGGTATTCTTAAGTTTTTGCTTGACGTCTTTATGTTCTCTTGCTGCATTGAGGTGAAGGGTTATAAAACCTATTTCCTCTTCGGATATTTTGACACCAATTTTATCCTCAATCATTTCTTTGGCCTTAATCCCTATTTTATATTCTTCTTTGTACATGGACTTTATCTCCAAGAGAAATGGATTGGTAATTTCCATATTCTTTTTGATACGTTCAAGTGCGAAAGCAATGTGGTCGGTTAAGACGATATGTACTCTTGGACTCAACTTACCCAAGTTTTCTTCAGCATGGAGAATAATCTCTGCGCACACCTCCATAATTTCCGGTTTAATAAGTTCAACCAAGTCAAAGTATTCTTTTCGGAGTTTTTTATCATATGTAATAAATGATTTCTCAATTTTTTCTTTAGGAATATACACCTTTTTTCCTTTTGGTGCATTAAACCCTAACCCTTTTCCAATTAAAATAGCTTCTGTGCCTTTTATTAAATCTCTTGCCAATATGACATTATTATTCATAACCTTTATAATTTCATAATTAAAATTCGACATATCTCATCCCCATTAAAAAAAGGCATCAACCAAGTAAAAATTTTTGCTTTGGTTCATGCCTGATCCATCAGTAACACACCTTTGATAATAATAAAATATCACGACATCAAATGTTTGTCAATGATTATCCATCCAAATGTTCAGAAGATTTACGACATTATTTAATATAGATTCCAGCTACGCTAAAGCATCAACGTTTTCCCCAATGGCATCTTTGTTTTCACCAGCCTTGGGAGTTTCAACTTCTTCCATATTATTTTGATCAATTTTTATTTCTATAGACTCATCACCTTTTATTTCTGATATTTTTTCTGTTTCCTTCTTCTCTTCTACTTCTTTTTTATCTGCAGCTGCTTCTTCGACTTTTTCACCTGCTCGTTTTGCATGTTGATTGGCTTCACCCAGATCTCTGAAAGCTGCTCTTTTAGCTTTTTCTGCTCTTGAGCTCCCGACAGCACTCTTCTCGACTCGATAATCGTTTGACATACCTGCTTGTCCTCTGCCGATATCCGTTTGAACTGCCTTCCTGAGCGTTTTGGATTCTGCCTCCAGCCTTCTTGCTACATTAAAATTCAGCTCAGCATTATCAACTGCATCATTGGCTTTTATCAGTGATTCAGCAGCAGCATTTTCTATACCCATTTCAGCTTTAATTTCCTCTAAAGGTGTCAATGGCTTGTTTTCTTCTTCTTTTTCTTTTCTAGCTTCAGCCTCCTGCATTTTCTCCTCAGTTTCTTTCATTCTTGCTTCTATTTTTAATTCTTGCAATTGAACATTCAGTTCTTCCTTGCTTTGCTTAAGCTCTTTAATTTTTTCTTGCTTCGCTTTAAGTTCTAATTTTTTATTTTCTTTGACGCTCTGGATTTGTTTATCAATTCGCATTATTTGGTTTTCTATGCGACTAATGGGATCATTTTTTTGTTGATTCAAATTTTGGTTAAAACCATTCATCTGATTAAAATTGACATTCATAATGACACCTCATTTGGAAAAATTATCTATTTATAAATATCGGAAAATAATCAGATTTATTTAGTTTAGTTGGAAATATATTTTATAAAAATATTTCCCGGGCAATACATTCGCCTTGGTTGATTGTGAGTATTACAACAGATAACGGTAGATTGAATCTTTTTCTTCCTGATCCGCCTGGGTTGATATAGCAGATGCCATCTTTTACTTCTTGTTTGTACTGGTGGGAATGCCCGCAAATAACCACAGAGCATCCCAATGATTTTAGATCATCCTCTATACTTCCAATATCGTGAATGACAAATACTTTAATACCCTCTATTTCTTCAATTCTTGTAACGGGGAACTTTTCAGCCCAATCCTCTGTGTCAATGTTGCCACGAACGGCCTTTACAGGGGCAATGGTTGCCAAGGTATTCATGACATCCATAGTCCCAATATCTCCGGCATGTATAATCATGTCACATTCCTTAAAAATATCCATTATTTTTTCATTTACAACGCCGTGCGTATCTGAAATAACACCAATCTTTTTCATATACGTTCTCCATTTATTTAGATATTAATTTTTGCTTAGGTAATGCAATCACAAACAAAGCACCTTTTACATCAGAATTTTTAGCCTTTATATTACCGCCATGACCTTCCACAACCGCTTTTGTTATGGCAAGTCCTAAGCCCGTACTTCCGTTTTTACCTTTATAAAATCGATCAAATATTTTACCCGCTTCACCGGCTTCAAATCCATTTCCATCATCACAAATCAAAATTTTAATCAATGAAGCTGAATCTTTTACTTCTATTTTCACCTCATTTTCAGCATATCTTATACAATTGGCTATTACATTGATAAAAGCACGCATGAGTTTATCCTTATCAAAATAACCGGTTATATCTTCATGCAAGTCTTGAGTCATATTGATATTATTTTCATTGGCTAATATGTTAAGACTATCCATAACCTCTCTGATTATATCTTGAATCATATATTCTTTATAATCAAATATCTCTTCAACATTCTCTACTTTAGTAAGAAAAATAATTTCATCAACGATTCTCTTAAGCCTTTGACTTTCATCTATAATAATATTTAAACTGCCTGGAATTTCTTCTTCTTCAACAACACCATCTTTTATAGCTTCCGCATAACCTTGTATGGACATCAAGGGCGTTTTTAATTCATGCGAAGCATTCTGTAAAAATGACTTTTGCTTTTCGTCGTATTCATATATCTTTTCCGTCATTTCATTAAAATAGTGAGCCAAATTTTCAATTTCATCACCAGTATTACATTTAAAATCCTGCTTCTTTTTGGATAAAGAAAACCCTTTCATAAATAGCGTCAGCTTTTTGAGGGGTCTTGTAATGCTTCTGCTTAGAAAAGCAGCAATAATCAGCGAAAAAACACCTGCAACGATAAAGCTCAATAATTGGGATTGTCGTATTAATTGCTTTAAATAATTGATATTATTTAATCTAGTAAATAATATCACATGACCTTTTACGTTTTGTTGACTGTCGTATACTCTTACTCGTACCAAGATTAACTCTTTGTCATCTTTTTCTTGTGAAATTTTTCTGGCCTTTTTCATTTCTTCATCAGGTAAATTGGTATAAATTATTTTTTTATTGTTGTCTAATACAATAATTTGCTCATCAATAAGATTTCCGTATACCTTAAGTCGCTTTCTTTCCTTTATTTTTTCTGATATATTACCCCGTTGAAATGAAATTTGCTCAATCTCACTTGCAATAAAATCAGCTTCTTCTCTTAGAGATTTTCTGGTTTGATTTATTAAAAAATTTTCAGAAATTATAAATATCATCATCGTTGAAATGATGAGAAATACACATAATATAATAAAATATGTAAAAAACAATTTCGACTGAATATTTATTTTAACCATCAATTCTGTATCCGTACCCCCAAACTGTTACAATTTTGACATTAGAGTTTGCTGTTGATAACTTTTTTCTGATTCTTTTAATAATATCATCTATGATGCGCTCTTCTCCAATATAATCATAGCCCCATATTTTCTGAATCAGCTGTTCTCTGGTAAAAGGTTGATTTTTATTTTTTGCCATAAATTCTAAAACTTCATATTCCTTTGCGGTAAACTTCAACTCTTCTCCTTCTTTTTCAATATACCTTCTTGCAGGATAAATATGTAAATCGTCTAAGACCATACTTTGCTGACGGATACTTTGATTTTTTTCCAGTCTCTTGAATATGTTCTTGATCCTAACCGTTAACTCTCTTGGACTGAACGGTTTTGTCAAATAATCGTCTCCACCTAATTCAAGACCCAATATCCTATCCAATTCTTCATCTCGTGCCGATACAAAAATGATGGGCACTTCATTATCTATTCTAATCTTTTGACAGAGTTCTAATCCGGTCATACCGGCCATCATGATGTCTAGAACGATTAAATCCGGCTTTAACCGTTTTATCTCTTCGTAAGCGCTGCCGGCATCATTAAAAAGAGTCACCAAATAGCCTTCTTTCACTAAATATTTTTTGATCAATTCACATATGTTTCTCTCATCATCAATTACAAAAATATGCTTCAATTACACCACCTGCTTCCCTATCCACCCAATAACGATCTAAACAAATTATATCAAATTACAGCAACAAAAGAGATAGAAAAATATCTATCCCTTTTCAAGTGAAACATTCATTTATTCTGTAACAGTCTTTAAAATCTCATTGAGTAAAGCAATCTTGTCTTCTAAATAGTCATTCACGGTTTCATGGTATTGGATCTCTTGCTCTAATAATGCTTCTGCTTCATCCATATCTTGAGCTTTTATTGCCTCTTTAAATGCGGCTTTTGTTTCTCTTATTGATTCGCTTAATGCTTTCACCTCACCATTAATGCCTTTTAATTCTTCTCTTATTCCTTTTACAGCTTCTTTTACTGCTTCACTTAATTCCTCTTTTTCAGCTTTTACATCGATCATTCCATCTTTTATCGTAAGTATTTCTGTATTGAGATCATTTTTTTCAATTCTTAGGTCAATAATTTGGTGCAGCTCTTCATTAAATTCTTTGGCAATATTAACCCTTTCTTTCTTCTCACCTTCCTGGGGTTCTGCTGCAAAAGCAACCACCGCTGAACTTAAAACCAAAACAATAACTAACATTAGACTTAAAAACTTTTTCATTTTAATCTCTCCTTTTTGAGTTAATTTGTTTTTACAAGCTCATTATAGGAAAAGATTATGGTAAAAGATTGGTAAAAATATGTGAAAAGTATATGAAAATTTTAAGTGTTATAGACCTTCAGCCTCTCATTAACATATTCCATCAACTCATCCAATGTATGGGTCTGATTTCTTCGACAAAAATTAGCTTCCTCATCACAAAGAAAACACTTTCTTGGTTCAAACGCTAAGTCACTTCTTGTAATCTGTCCATATTTCATATGGATGATATCCACATCAAGCAGTCTCCCAATAGTGGTAGACTCTTCATATAAAACCAAAAGGCATTTTAATTCATAACAATCCCCTTTACAACTAATAAATCCTACAGGTCCACTTGTTACGTCATTAAACTCAACATGGTTGATATGGTAACCTTCAAATTTCATTACCTCAATTAAACCAAAAAACGCTTTAGTGAAGGCTTTTACTATCTTCTCATTGGATTTTTCAAGCCCCGGAATATTCATCGTCATAGAAACTAAATTATCTCCAAATTGACTTAAAATTTGTTCTTGGCTATCTTTTCTTTTTGACCTAGCAGCCAATAATTTAGCCTTTGTCAGGTTGCTCAAGCCATCACTTCCTTAACTTGCTTTACCACGTCAATGATTGTACCGTCACGGTATTCGATAACACCAACAATATTTTCTTCAAACTCTATTGGGTTTGGCTCTCCTACCAGTTGTCGAACTTGTTTTTGCAAGTCATTGATATCCACCATTTTTACCCCTGCTTTGCTTAACTTTTCAATCAACTCTTTCCTAAGTGGATTCACAGCTACGCCTCGGTCTGTAACCAATACATCCACCGTTTCGCCAGGTGTAATAATAGTTTGAACATTTTTAACCACAGAGGGTGTTCGCCCTCTCATAAGTGGTACAACAACCACTGTCATCTTTGCCGATGCTGCAGTGTCTGAGTGCCCGCCTGAAGCGCCACGGATATAACCATCGGAACCGGTCATAACGTTAACATTAAAATTCACATCGATTTCAAGGGCACTAAGAATAACCACATCCAATTTGTTAGCAATACATCCTCTTGTAAATGGATTTGCATAGTAACCTGCTTCAATTTCGTGGTGCATACGATTATTTTTAAAAGAGTTGGCTGCATATAAGTCAAAACTTTGTACGTCGTATAAGTGTTTGATTAAACCTTCCTCATGAAGTCTTACCATAGGTTCTGTAATACCACCCAGCGCGAATTTTGCCTTAATATCATGTTGAATCATAGCTTTTCTAAGGAACCTTGTTACCGCCAGTGATGATCCGCCTGAACCGGTTTGGAAAGAAAAACCATCTCTAAAATAACCACTGTTGATAATCACTTTAGCGGCTTTTTCAGCTATTAGTAATTCTTTTGGATTCTTTGTGAATCGTGTTGCTCCTGTTGAGATACCATTTGGATCACCGATTTCATCAACCACAACAACGTAATCCACATCAACTTGTTTAATGCTTGCAGGGATATTTGGAAACTCAGCTAACGTATCCGTGATAACAACCACCTGGTCTGCATGTCGTGAGTCTGTTCTCGCATAGCCAAGTGCACCACAAATGGTTTTACCCCTTTCACCGGATACATTACCGTATTCATCCGATGAAGGAACGCCCATAAAAGCGACATCAATACATAGTTCACCTGTTTCAATGGCTCTTGCACGACCCCCATGGCTTCTAAAAATTATAGGTTTTTCCATCAAGCCGCAAGATATGGCCTGTGCTAATTCACCTCTTAGCCCACTGGTTGTAATCCCGGTAATGACGCCGTTTTTAATATGCTCTATCAATGGTTTATGAACATCAATAAGTGAACTGGCAGCAAGGTATAAATCTTTAATACCTTTTTTTGCGATTCGGTCCATAACCATATTGATGACTTTATCACCTGATCTATAGTGGTGATGGAAAGAAATGGTCATACCGTCTGTTAGACCTGTTTTATCTATGGCCTCATCAATACTCTGAAGTAATTTACTGGATTGACACGGCTCAACGCAGGCAATTTTTCTGCCGTTAAATCTCATATCGGGATGTACTTCAAATGGCCCTGAATATAGTTGTTTATTCATCTTTTTCATTAATTCATCAGAAACTTCTCTGCCTAATGTATTGATCATTTTCTCTACCTCCTATGACTCTGTTGCCATGGCTAATGACAACAAACGTTCAGCTCTGTCTACAATAGGTTTATCAATCATCTTACCATCAAGAGAAATAACACCCAGGCCTTTTTCAAGGGCCTCATTGGCTGCCTGCTGAATTCTTTTTGCTTTCATGACCTCTTCTTTCGATGGAGCAAACACATCATGTACGATGTTTACTTGCCTTGGATTAATAATAGATTTTCCGTCAAAACCAAGTTGCTTTATTTGTTCAACTTCATGTCTCAATCCTTCTTCGTTGTCCACATCAGAATAAACCGTATCAATGGCATATATCTTTGCAGCTCTAGCGGCCATTAGAATCTGGCTTCTGGCTACCATTAGTTCGGCACCTTCATCACTACGCTTTGTGTACATGTTGGTTACGAAGTCTTCAGCTCCAATGGCTATGCCGATAATACGCCTTGACGCTGTTGCAATCGCATAAGCATTCATAACTCCAAGAGGGCTTTCCACTGCTGCCATTATCTTTGTACTCCCCACAGGGCGATTGTATTGACGCTCAGCCGAATCAATAATTTCTTCAACATCCTTAATGTTTTGAGGTGTCTCAGTTTTAGGAAGACGTATGACATCCACACCTGCTGAAACCACAGCATGGATATCTTCCCGGCCTAAACCGGACTCCAGTGAATTTATTCTTACTACGATTTCTGTGTCACCATAATCCATTGAACCGATGGCATGGTGCACCATAAATCTGGCACTTACTTTTTCAGTTAAGGCTATAGAATCTTCCAGATCAAACATTAGAGAATCTGCTCCATAGATACCTGCATCTCTTAACATGCCGGGATTATTCCCAGGGACATACAACATGGTTCTTCTTAACTTATCCATTACATTCCCTCCCAAGCAATATTCTTATCAATTCCAGCACCCAAATAAGCTGCACTTTGCAATCTAGCCACAATAGCAAAGTCAAGGGCACCTTTATCGATAGCAGTCACTTCACACTGGGAAACACCTAGTTTTGTTAATTCCTCTCTAATCAATTCCCTGATTTGATTCCCAAATTGTTTTTCAACGACACTCTGTAAACGAATATTGATTTTGCCTTTTTGTCCAGGCTCAATCCTGATTTGGATATCACTGGATTCTAATGTACCTGCTATAGAACTTTTAATAATCCTCATTCCTTCACCTCTTCATTGTTAATGTCTGGTATTTGATCTTTTGATTTTTTCTATGATGGGTTTCGCTTCTTCTGACTGAAGAAATTCATAGGTCGTTATGGGAACAATTTCTTTCACTTCTTTCCACCGGTCATGACGGATATAGTCTCTTACATAGGATGCGCTGATTATTTTTCCACTTTTTTCTTTTCTGGGAATCTCAACCACATCAAATCCTTTTCCATCAAGAATCGCTTTCATCTGTTCATTGTATTTTCTTGTAGTCATACTAATTTTTTCATCCCCTACAAATCGTTTTGTTATGCCAAGATATGGTGCGATTTTGTCTCTAAATATCAGAAGATCAAGTTTTGCATGCTCCACATCTGTATCATCATCATCTTTTAAAAAATAGGTTGGGAACGTTGCTGATGAAATAATATAATCTTCCCCTTTAACCACATGGACCTGCTTATATTCGGAAAGACCTTTCTGAATCAACCTGAATCGGACATCATTAGGAAAAAGAGATTTCTGCTCCCAGACAACAAAAAGATAAAGTTCATCACAAGATTCCAACGCTTTTTCAACAAGATATTTATGCCCTAAAGTAAATGGATTACCATTCATTACAATGCTTCCGACAATCTTATTGTCTTTATTTTTTGTCCTAATGTTTTCTAAAAATTCTTGGATGCCATTTCGCTTGCTGTCAAGCAACAGCACTCTATCTGTTGTAATCAATGGATAAAACCCTAAATATTCGAAAGATTTACCGTTCTCCGGTTTGGAATAAATGAAAATATGATTCTTACCAACTCGGTATAAATAGTCAATAAGATAGGTCATGAGTTTATTAATGGCTGATTGACCACGATAATCATGATCCACGCAAATACTTCGTATGGTATTTCCGGCAACAGAGCCGGTTGCCACCAGCTTCTCTCCATCATACATACCAACAATTTTCTCCACAAAAGGATCAAGTTCAAGATCTTCTGTCGCCAGAAGTCTTTTTACTTCCATAACCTCTTCATCAATGCTTAGAAAAACATCTTTAATCTGTAACTCTTTCATTGCCTCACTCCCATTTACCAACCAATTTTATTAAAGGTTCTAAAATAACGTAAAAAAGACCAGTACAAAGTTAATACTTTGTACTGGTCCTCAAAAGCATATTAATATCTTTCTTGGCAACAGCAAGCTCTCATCATATAATCGTCTGTCTTATTGAACATAGTCCATATCTTCAATAAGCCTATGTTGCCTTAACTGTAACATCATACTAATGAATTGTCAATATATTTTCAAGATTAAATCACCCTGGGCTTTTATCCGATATCCTCAGCAGTATCTTATCTTTCTTTCTATAGGTATCTACACCTATAGATTCTAATGAACAAGGCATTGATAATATCTCGCCTACAAAGGTTTCTATATCTTTTCGATAACTGTGGTAAAAAGATTCTCTAACAAATCTTATAATACGCTCATTCTTACCTCTGTCTAACATGGCAGTCTCATATTTGGTAAAAGCATCAGCAGCTTCAATCTCGACAATATCCAGCCTCAAAAAGCTTTTCACAAATTTCGGGCCTTTACCGGTTTTGTCTTTTAAGAACATGGCAAATTTATTTTGGATGCCCTTTTCCAATTCTTTCTTCTCTTCAGCATCTAGTAACATCTGATTGCCTACAACAAGGCTATCATCCTCTTCTATCAATAATTTATAGGCACAATCTTTGATTGTATCCATAAGCTCAGTAACATCCACCGGTTTAAGAATATACTTATTCACACCCATATCAATGGCTTTAATCACCACTTCCACATCTGAAAAGGCTGTGGTCACTATAATAGCTACTTCTTTATCCATTTCACGAATTTTAGCACTCATAGTAATGCCATCCATAACCGGCATTCGAGAATCTGTAATAATTATATTCGGTTTATTTTGTTCGTACTTTTTCAATCCTTCTTCACCGTTTTTAGCAATTATCAATTTGCCAACTCTTTTCTTTAGAAAATGTGCCAGCTCTTCTCTAGTATCGTCATCATCTTCTATATATAGGACTTTTAAGTTTAACAATACATTATCTTTCATTTTCTTCCTCCAAAAAATGCTTCAATGTCATTGTAAAAAAAGCACCTTCATTCTTGTTCATCACTTCAAGTGTTCCGCCAAAGTGTTTTTCAATGATTGCTTTTGACATGTATAGACCAAGCCCTGTCCCATTTTGCATGTCTTTTGTCGTAAAATACGGATCAAAAATACGTTCTATTACTTCCTCATCAATACCTCCTGCATTGTCGAACAAAGTGATTTTCAGCGTGCCTCCATTTACAGAGTAATTGATTTCTATTTTTTTATCTGAATATTTTGCACCCATCTTGTCATCTCTTATTTTATGCGCATCAATAGAATTATTGATCATATTCAGCAGCACCTGTGCCAAGTGGCTTGAATATCCATAGCACATAACAGGTTCATGGTTCAATACTTCAACTATAATGCCATATAGCTTGATTCTCTCTTCAAACAAATGCAATGCCAACTCAATGGTTTCATTTAGATTAAATACCTTCTTACAATCCTGGGGTTTGAAGAAATGCCTAAAATCATCAATAGTATCTGACATTTTGTTGATGATATTAAAGCCTTTTTCAAACTTTTTATCAAGAAACCGCCTTGACGCTTCATCAATATGACAGTCCCTTAGTTCATCCATCATATTGTTTAAGATAAAATTCAATGTATTCAGAGGTTGTCTCCATTGATGGGCTATATTACCAATCATCTCACCCATAGCCGCATGTTTGGATTGCATTAACATCAGGCTTTCTTTACGTCTGTTTTCATCCAGTTCCTTCTTGAACATATGCTCTAATTGAATATTGATCTGTTCAAGTTTCTGATGGAGCAAAGTTGTGGAGTCATAATTAGCCGTATCCACTTCATAACTTTCATCTTTCATTCGTGTTGCCAATTCATTGACAATACTCATAAAACGTCTTTCACTACGAATTAATATCTGTTCTTCTTGTTTTCTCTGGGATATATCTCGGGCTATATAAAGCAAACGGCGTTTACCATCAAGTTCAAAGACAGAACACTGTGCTTCAACAGGAACTTTAACGCCTTTTCGGCCTGCTAACACGGTCTCATATAAGGTAGAATTTCCAATATCTAAAGAACCAAATCGTTCTTCTAAATCTTCTTTGTCATGATCTATATCCAATTGTTCCAGTGTCAAAGTCGATATATCTTCATCCGGATAACCAAATACCTCTAAAGCTTTCACATTCTGCTCAATTAGATGACCAACATGTTTATCACTAAAGTCAACGATAAAAATACAATCCTTGGTATTGGCAAATATCGCTGAGTATTTATTCAACATTTTCGTTAGTTCTTTTTGAAGAATCTCTCGCTGCCTAATATCTTCAGCCAACTCAACATTAAGCTTTTCCAGTGCTTTATTATGATGGATACTCTCTTCAAGTTGTATTTGACGTTGCCTGGTAACCAAGAAATTGATTAACGCAAAAATAACCGCGATAAAAATCATGGCTGAAGTGATTAATGTTATATAATAGTTTTTGTGTATGACTTCCATAACTTGCTTATAGTCTGCCGAAATGGTCACAATCCAAAAGTTGTCTCCTATATCAGCAGATGAATAGGCACTGAACTTCTTTACTCTCTGTCCAGATGCGTCTCCCGCCCAAATTGAATGATAGATGCTTACACCTCGACGGTTGACTAACTGCTCACTGGCCACCCTTTCAAGTTCACTCCAGTCGTATTGAGGAAACCGGGCCCTTCTTACTTTCATCAGCTCTTGACCAATATCACCTGAGCTTGGGTGCATCAACAGCCTGGTTTCATCGGTTTTCACTGATGCATAACCGACAATACCCAGTTCAACAGGTTTAATCAGTTTGTCATATATATAGTCTGTGCTGATCTTACCCCGAAGAACACCTAAGAATTCTGGACCCGAAAATACCGGCATGTAGATGGTGTAATACGGTGATCCTTCATCAGGAAAATAGGTATCGCCAACCTTTTGAAGACGACTTTCTACAACTGCCTTCATCTCATCGGTTTCTTCAGGTGTCAGTTGAAAAGGATTATCTATAGGATGTTGTGACAGAAGTTCAAATTTGGGGCTAAATATGGTTAACTCTATAATGCCGGCGTTGTTGACTTTCATAAAACGTCGTAATATTTGTTCCATTTCATTGCTCTGAGTTTGATTTATGTTATCTGATGATTGTTCATGTAATGCATCCATGGTTTTTACAAAAGATGTATCACCAACAACAATATTTAAATACACACTATTTGATCCAACATTTTCTTCAATAGATCTGGCAATGGCATCGGCAACAGCAAGAAGCCGTCGCTGTTCGTTAGAAATCAATGTATCACTATAATCCAGGTAGTTAATGACTGTAAGATATACCATAATCAGAGATACAATAATGGATAATGGAATAATGGCGTGATTTCTATTTTTTCGCAACGGCTTCATAGGGAGCACCTCTCTATTATGTTATATAGTTATACCTATTATAACATCTAAAGAATTACCTTCCAAAGCAATACTCGAAGTTCATACTCTATCAAAATTTTAATCACTCATTTTTTAAAGATACACTTTTTAGAAACATATAAGTTTTCCATCTCATACCCTTCTATTATAGTATGCTCAAAAATGAGGACTCTAAAGTTCTAAAAAGAAAAATATACTTAAAAGTAACATTTTCAAAAGTTATTGATGGACTTATATTGAAGTGGTTTTCTTCTTTGAATTTTGAATCATTGTTCTTATCATTGGAATCAAGATTGATCCGATGGTAATTGCTAACAATGCAATACTGACGCCTGAGTCGAAAAATGCAACATAGTTACCATCAGAAATTCTTAATGTTTGTCTAAATGACTGTTCCATTGTTCCACCCACAATGACTGCTAAAATCAATGGCGCTGTTGGAATCTTCACTTTGATCATGAAATAACCAACCATGCCAAATAGTACAAGAATATAAAAATCAACAACACTATTACTGATTGCAAAGGTTCCAACAAAAGCTAACGCAAGAACGATTGGATAAAGGATTTTAGGCGGAACAGCAAGTACACGAACCAATACTTTTGCCATTGGTAAGTTGACATAAGCTAAAATGATATTACCAATAAACATACTTGCTATAAGGCCCCAAGCGATATCCGGATGTTGCGTAAACAACAATGGTCCAGGTTGGATACCAAGCATTAATAGCGCACCCATCATAACTGCTGTTGTACCAGACCCAGGAATTCCAAGGGTTAACATTGGAATTAAAGCACCAACGCTGGCTGCATTGTTTGCTGATTCCGGAGCAGCTAAGCCAATAATTTCACCTTTACCAAATTCTTCAGGATTCTTCGAAATTTGTTTTTCATTGTTGTATGCCATCAATGCTGCCATTGTACCGCCTGCGCCAGGAAGCGCACCAATGATGAATCCAAGAGGCGCACATCTTAAAATCGGCCACTTTGATCGCTTCCATTCCTCTTTTGTAATCCATATTTTCCCAAATTCTGTCTGAGCCTTTTTAGTGCCGTCTTTCAACGTCTTAAAGCTTTTTAGAACCTCACCTAAGGCATATATAGCAATGATGATAACAAGGAAATCGATCCCTGTTTGCAGTTCTAAAACGCCAAAGGTAAATCTCTTTACACCGGTTTGTGCATCGATACCGACGGTTGCAATCATCAGTCCAATTGCTGTTGCAATGAGTCCTTTAAGCATATTGCCTTTTGACATGGATGAAGTCATAACCAGGGCTGCAAGCATCAGCATAAAATACTCTGCAGGCCCGAACTTCAATGCAAACTTTGCTACAGGTGTAGCGATAAAAACCATGAATATAACAGCGATGATACCACCAATAAATGACGCAATAGCTGAGATAGCAAGAGCTGATTCCGCTTTGCCTTTCATTGCCATTGGGTATCCATCAAATGTTGCAGCAAGTGCAGCGCCATCTCCAGGCGTATTTATCAAAATGGAACTTCTGGATCCACCAAACATAGCGCCATAGTAAACGCCGCACATGGTAATCATGGCTGCTGTAGGACCCATGGTAAAAGTAATCGGCAGCAATACTGCAACACCGGTTGCAGGTCCAAGTCCAGGTAACATACCAACTATTGTACCAAGAATACCGCCAAAAGTTACAAGTAATAAATGATAAGGGGTTAGTGCAACGGCAAATCCTTCCATCAAGTTCATAAAAACTTCTGTCATATTGCACCTCCTAAATATTTATAAACGGCATTGGAGGCAAAATAACTCCTAGCAGTTTACTAAAAACAAAATAGACAGCAACACTAAATATAACTGAAATGATGGTATTAGGAATCCATTTTTTGCCTCGAGTTAGAAACAACATCACTTCCAGAAAAATAACTGTTGATAAAACATAACCCAATCGTTTGAATAAAAGTCCATAAACAATGCAGTTAATGGCAGTTATCCCAATCATTTTATATATATCAGGTTCTTTGCTTAGGGCTTTCTTGATGTTTTCAACGCTTGTCTTAATGTGAGCCAGACCTGTTTTAAAGAGAAAAAACATACCCAGTATAATGAGAAGCGCTGAAATCATTAAAGGGAAGAACTTTGGCTCCATTGGAATCCCAACTGCAGCATCTTTTATCTGTAAAGTTAATACAAGATAGATTCCTCCTGCAATGGCTACAATAAGGCCCATTAAGGCTTCATTGGCATTGACATTCTTTGTTTGATCTTTCAAATTCAACTTCCTCTCTTTAGTAATCTTGTAATGATGACAATGTTCATAATTAGTCAATCATTCCGATTTCTTTAAGGATGGATTTATAGTTTTCATTTGTTTCTGTTAAGAAGCTCTCAAAATCTGCTGAGTTTAAGTAGCATTGTGACCAACCGTTTTTCTTACTTGCTTCTAACCATTCTTCAGTTTCAACCATTTTACCTAGAGTTTCTTCCCAGTAAGATACCGCATAGTCCGGCATATCTTTAGGTCCAAATAATCCTCTCCAGTTTTCAAATGTCGCATCGATGCCTTGTTCCTTACAAGTCGGAATCTTACCTAAAGTACCCTCTCCAACACGTTCAGGAGCAGTGTTGGCCAAACATCTTAGATCTCCACTTTCAAGCAATGCTGATACATCCCCAAGTCCGGTTGTTAACAAGTCAACATGACCACCAAGGATTTGAGCATTGGCTGTACCGTCTTGGAAACTTACATAATCGATTTCATTTAAGTTTTCAACACCTGCAGCTTTAGCAATCAATAAGAACTGGATGTGGTCCATACTACCAACGGATGAGTTACCGCCGATTTTAACACTTTTGGGATCTGCTTTTAGTGCATCCATAACTTCCGTAATTGTTTGGTATTTAGAATCTTTGGCAACAACAAATGCACCATAATCAGTGATCAACCTTGCAAGAGGCGTTGTGTCTTTGTAGCTATATTCTGTTGAACCGTTTAAGTTTGTCAATAATAATGGTGATGAGTAGACAACTACGGTATCATCTTTTCCAACTTTTGTTTGAAGCTCTGCGAGAAATACTGCGCCGCCACCGCCAGGTGTATTGGTTACAGGCATGGGAACTTTTACAAGCTCAGTGTCTTCCAGCACTTTTGCAGTTGTACGGATTGTCATATCCCATCCACCACCTGCTCCACCTGGTGCTACAAAATCAAGTTTGCCTTTCGGATAATTGTCACTTTGGTCTCCGCCTGAACCGGCTTCATTTGAACATCCACTTAAGACCATTCCCCCCAGTATGATAATAAGTACCAATAATTGTGTTACTTTTTTCATTGATCTTCCTCCTTAAATAATCATTTGGTTACAACTTTGGGATATTGATGAGAACGCAAAAAAGACCACCACAAAGTAAATACTTTGTACTGGTCTTCAAAAGCATAAGCTATCTTTATCCGCAACAGTTAAAACATATATTAACATTTGTCTCATTGGACATAATCTGTATCTCCAACAAGCTCCTTATTACACAAACTGTACCATAGTATTCAGATTCAGTCAATACTTTATTATACAAACTGCACAGTAATATTTGGATTATTCAGTCAATTTTATTAGTTTACATGCAATTAAATGTCATTTTTTCAAGATTTCCTTCATTTTTTTAATATAAAACAACTTTTACTATGTTTCTTTGGATATAAAACTACAGTTCTATCCCTTGAAGCATACCAAGAAAAACCGTTACCGCAAGAAGATCAGCCGATCCGCCGGGGCTGATATTTTTTTTTGAAAAATAATCATCCATTTTCTCAACAACTTCCCTACAATGCACCTTTCTCATTCCGCCGTCGGCAATAAATTGCTTTGCCCGATCTTTTACTTCTTCAAGCACATCCCGGTTATGGCGATGAAGAATATTCGTATCCTCAACTTCCGACATAAGGCTGAATAATACTTGTATGAGAAGACTATTTTTATCTAAAAACTTAAAATGACTCACTAACACAGGAAGTCCAAATCTAAGCACAGACTGAAAGCCAGACTCTGCTTCGCCACGAATTCCTGTTACACCATATTGTTTATAAAGACGTTCACCATGTGTCATCTTTTTATTTGGG
>JANQMT010000157.1:0-20473 GCA_028279945.1 Clostridia bacterium | reverse complement strand
GAAACATAAGGAACATCATTTGCAATTGAATCCATCACGCCCTTCAGCATCCCTTTGTCAGCCAATACTTTAAGAACCGTATAGATCATATTGCTGTCAATGCCATCCGATGCTGTTGCTGTTGCAGCTGATTCACAAGGGGTATCTGCCGTATAAACTTGAGACGGAGGCTGAGTATCTGTTGAAAATTCAATTTTTAAACTTCTTGCTGCATCCTTTGCAGAGGGCGTTATTATTGTATTATCGTCAATGTAGAGTACTTTCCGGCCCTGACTGCCTAGGGCCTCAACGTCTTTTGCACAAATTAATCTTTTCATTTGGATTGACATCCTTTCATATATCGAGCTTTACTGTTTAGAGCAAAGATGGCATCAGTCTATCGGAAGGTGAAGGGATCACTTCGGCATTGACCAACAAACCTTTCTTTTCTGCTATATTTTTGCCGGCTTTTACACCTGTCTGTACATCCGATACACCTCCTGTAAATGTGAAAAATGATTTGCCTCCGAGACCTGTTCCAAGACGGAGTTCTAATGGTTCAAGCTCAGCGGCTTTCAGAATAGCATCTGCAGCAATTACCATGGTTGCCAATGAAAATGACTCCATAATTCCAAGGGCTTCTATTCTCTCCGGCATGGTAGCGCCTGTTATAGCAGGAAATACCTGTGGACTGACATTTGGGATAACAATGGAATCCACCCAATATTCTCCGGCTGTTGTTACACCCATCCTTACTGAATCTTCCACTGCAGCGACATCACCGTGAACGATGGCTATATATTTACCGGGACAAGTCGATCCGGCTGTAACAATTTCTACCTCTGATATTTTTACCATCCGGTCCGCTGCATAAATACCCCGTGCAATACTTGTCAATTCAACCATACCTATTGCATTGGCCATATCAATCCCTCCTTATTGCAATAAAATCATTTTCGCTTTCCACAACGCTTCCGGAAATGCTTGCATGAATAGCAGCTCCCAGACTGTCTTCCGGGATTTTACCGATTAACTGTCCGGCCTTTACATGGTCACCGGCTGAAACTACAGGAGCCGCAGGAGCACCTATGTGCTGTCTTGTTGCAATCTTTACTACTTCAGGGTTTATGGAATTTTCTGTCATTGGAGCAGGTTGATCACAATCATAAAGACCTATTCTAGCAATCAGTCTCTTGCTGGGAACTAACCGATACCCCCTTGCACTTCGCGCTTCAAATACTTTCTGTGTCGGTTGGTAGCGTAAATTTTGTTCTTCCAACTTTGCTTTAAAGAAATGATTGGCAGCTTCCGGATAAATTCCTGTAGGACATGTGAATAACTCACATAAACTACACTGGCAACATAATTGTGCGGTTTTCTGGCCTTCTAAATCACCCAACGCATAATTCAACGATCTCATGATCTTATGGGGCTGGGTATTGTGCCCCAGTAGGAAACGAGGGCACATATCGGTACACATACGACATTGTGCACAAGCTGCTCTGTTCACTCTTCTAGCCTGGTCCATTGTCACCGACTTCTTACGAATTAAAGGGTGGTCTTTCTTCAGTATTACAAAGCCTTTATTTTTTTTTGTAACAAATCCGTCCAGATTGCTCATAACAGAGCCCATCATAGGCCCACCGTCAATAACCCTATAATGATGAAAGTTTTCGATACCACTCTGTTTTAAAACATCTATAATGGGCGTTCCTACAGGTACCTTCACAGTCACTCTGTTAGGAATGTCTCCGGCTACAGTGATATATTTATCAATAACTGGTGTTCCCAATAACGCTTTATAAATATTGAATGCAGTCTCTGAATTGACGACGACACAACCTACCTGGATAGGAATACCCCCTTCAGGTACCACCTTGCCCGTAAGCTCATAAACCAAAACCTGCTCATCCCCTGCAGGATAAATATCAGCAAGTTCACCAATCTCAACAAAATCCTCCAGCCGTAGTGTTCTAATTCTATCCTTTAAAATAGCAATAGCTTTTTTATGCTTTCTTTTAATACCTATAATGGCTTTATTGGCCTTTATAAATCTTCCTGCTGCTTCAAGGCCTTTTATGATTTCATCGGGAAACATCTCCATCAACTGTTGGTCCACTCTTAAAAGCGGCTCACATTCAGCACCGTTGAGGAGTATATAGTCCGCCTTTGATGCTAGTTTTACATGGGTAGGAAATCCTGCGCCGCCTGCACCAATGATGCCGGCTTCTTTTACCATATCAAGAAGGCTCATTCTCATACCTCCCTAAATCATGCAAATTCGCAATCTTCGTCAATGATTCCAACAACAACAGCATCAATGGGAATATTGTCATCACCCAACATCCTTCTTGCCGACGAGCCCTGAGTAACAATCACTCTGTCACCTATGCCCGCGCTGATGGTATCTGCTACCACCAGACGTTCACCCTCGCAAACGCCGCCGATGACTTCTGCAAGCATAAATTTTAGTCCATTTAATGATTCTACTTTTCTTGTTGCCCATACATTGTCAATAAGTCTTGCTGTTATCATATATAATTCCCTTCTTCCGATTCTGTTTAATTTTATGGATTGCATCTTCAACAGATGCGGTATCTCCGAAAATTGCGAGCAATATCATATGCTGGGGACAGGTTCCCCTAATATCTTCTACAGTAACGCCAGCCGCCTTTTCGGCGATATCTGCCGCACAAATCATTTCAATCATCTTCCCTTGTACCAATCCAACGGCATCGGCATGATCAACCGCTGCACTGCATTCGGACCTTACTCGGTGTTTTAAAATATCCAATGTACCCTTTGTGGGAGATTTAATAATTCGATAATCCATATTAAACACCCTTTCTAATCCATAATTTCCTGTTGACAGCTAAGGGCTATACCCAGTGGCGTTACAAACATTGGATTCATTGGTTTGTGAGTATAAATACCGGTCTGTTCTTCTATAATATTTTCAATCCCGGTTAGTCCGGATGTACCGCCTACTAAAGATATTTCTTCCACATGATGATCTTTTATGTTCCGACTAATGATTGAAGCAACCTTTTCAACTACCGGCTTTAAAACCGGAATCAGTTCCTTATGATTTTTTTCATCACGTTTGAATTGATCTGCCTCAGCAAAATCTATCTTGTACGCACCGGAAACGACCAGTGAAAAATGAGTGCCGCCGGTAGGCTCATCGACTACGTGAATGACTTTTCCGTCCTTTAAAACCGAAATGCCTGTAGTACCCCCGCCGATATCCACAACCGCACCATTTTGCATCTTGAGCACTTCATTGGCTGCAGTAGGTTCGTCGAGTAAATTTGTAAGTTCAAAACCTGCTGCCTGAACGACATTCTTTATCGCTCCTGAATCAAGTCGGTCAGTACCGGGAGGTATAGCTGCCGCTGCATAAATCAGTTCCGTATCTAATTTTTCCTCAAGATCCTGTTTCATCTTTTTTATAATATGGATTGCCCCAATATAATCCACAACCATTCCGTCACGAACTACGTCTGCATATTGGTAAGCGCCGGCTACAGGTCTGTAATTTTCATCTAAAACCGCAACAACTACACATGCCGTTCCCAGATCTACCCCCGTATAATATACAGAAGATCGGCTTCTTATAGGGTTTTCTATCACTTCTTCAAACGCCTGAACCAGTCCATCACAGTAGTCATAAGTTAACTTTTTCTCTGACATTCTTTTCCTCCAACTGCTGAACAAATCATTTGAGATAAAGCATTTATCATTCTATTGACTTGACCTATCATTTCTTCGCACAACTTTATTTTATTTTCATCGCCTTCATATGCTTCCATAACTACAGAGATCACCTCACGGAGCCGGCATCTCAATTGATGCAATGCCAAAATCTCTCTGCCTTTTTCAAGCTCTATATGAAACTCTGTAATATCAAAACAGTCTCCCATATCTTTATAAAAAGTCCTTGGATTCATTCCTTGACACTCCCGGCAGCATACGATTTCTGCTAAGCTCTTACCTTCGTCAAAAGTTCGGATACTACGGAACTGTTTGCCTAAATTGATAACACTCTGAGATAAAGAAGCATCTCTGTTTAAAAGCTCTGCACCAGTGGAAAGAAATAGAGCTTCCATGGTTTTCATCTTGCCGTATAGCTTCTTAGTCCTCCAGGAAACCTGCTCTTCCTGCGCCTCCTCCTGCTTTACATCCCCAGAAAGTGCAGATGCCGCATTAACGGTATGTTGCTTTACAAAAGGCACATCATCAAATATATGAATGCCACGGTCCGCTAAAAACTGGCGTGCACCCGGCGTAATTCTTGTTCCTGGTTCCATTTCATAGGTGGTAAAAGGTTCTCTTCTATAAACATCCCGTAAATCTTCTTCGGTTATGAATTTCATACACGTTCCCCTTTATATCACATTTGGATTAAATAGATATGCCTTTAAAGCATGGGTTCCTATTCCTTTATGGACACTCACCTTAAAATAGGGTTGTAAAACGCCTATCTGCTTTAATTGCTTGATACACAAGGCCTCATTTTCCGGTTTCAGATCACACTTTGCTATCACGCCAACCACAGGACATCTAAATACCTTTGCAAAGCCAGGCGAATAGCTTTCCACCGGATTCGACTGATCTATTAAAATGAGCACATGTGACGCATCCTGTGCCATTGCAATGGTATGCATATACATCCAGGGGTTTTGGATATAAGCAGCCGGAACATCGATGGTTTTCGGCCCATAGATGGTATCTTGTGTTCGTCGTAACGACCCTTTATAATCATTGAGTTCATTGACCAGTGTTGTCTTTCCACAACGGGCTGGACCTATCACCATAACGCGTTTCTTTCTCATGTCTTTGTAATAGGAACTGTAGTAAATCCCAACAGATTGCTTAATGTATCGGTTACCGCCTCAAGGGCTGTTGAGACACTCTGCACATCGCCGCTTATCACCACCGACCCTGTAAAACGGTCTAAAAATCCGATTTCCACATCTGCCGCCTTTGTTGCTATATCTGCTGCTATTATAGCGGTTTCATAAGGCGACAGTGTTAAAATGCCTATTGCACCCCTGTCGTCTATACCCAAGCGTTCATATATATCCGGCATAGGCGATGCGATAGCATGGGCAATGGTGACCTGTTTACCCGGAACCGATTCTTGTATGATACGCTGTGTAGCTTGTTCAATAGCTGTTCCCATAAAACTTACCTTTCCAATTTGATCAAATATTTATCAGCCTGCTCGTCTATGTTGACAATGAAAATTTTAGATTTATTACAAAGACGAGCAGACTTTAATGCTTATTATATCGATCATAACGATCAACAATATCCCCATCATTGAATCCGGTTGATCTTCTATCCTCCGATTTGACAATGCAGCCCGGAACGCTTAACAATATCTAATAGCTTGGTCATTGCTTCATGCTGCAAAGGCTCCATAAGAGCAAAATCATATGTTCTACCCAATTCTGCATATTTACTTTCACCCAGACGATGATAAGGTAATAAATGCAATGCCTTGATACCTTTAATCTTCGCCACATATGAAGCGATGGCTGTCATTTCTTCCGGCGTGCTGTTAAATGTTGGAACCACAGGAACTCTCACTATAATCGGGACTCCTGTCTGAGCCAGCTTCTCCAAATTAGACAGTATTAATGAATTGGACCGGCCAGTAAATAATCTGTGTTTTTCACTAGAAATATGTTTCACATCATACATGACCAAGTCCAAAAATGGTATCATGGATTCTATGACTTCATAACCAGCAAAACCCGTGGTTTCAATTGCTGTGTTAATACCGGTATCTTTACACCCATGCAATAACGCCTTGGCAAAATCAGGTTGAAAAAGGGGCTCTCCTCCTGATAATGTAATACCGCCGCCTGAACGCCTGTAATAGATATTATCTTTTAGAACTTCATGGATGATTGTTTTTACCGTAACTTCTTTGCCAACCGTTTCTACTTTCCCCTGTCTTGTCAAGGTTTGGCATTCTTTTTCTTGGGTTTCCGGATTGGAGCACCATTGACATCTCAGAGGGCATCCTTTCAAAAAAACCAACGTCCTTATTCCTGGTCCGTCATGTACGGAAAAGCGTTGTATTTCAGTTATTATGCCTTTACAATCACTCATCATATCCCTTAAAACACCTGCTCTGTACGCGCAATGATATCATCCTGTAAAGTCTTATCTAAAGCCACAAAATGTGCGCTATATCCTGCAACTCTTACAACCAAAGTCTTATAAGCCTCTGGATTTTTTTGAGCTTCAAGGAGTGTTTCTTTACTGACCACGTTATATTGTACATGCATCCCTTTTTGATCAAAATATCCTCTTACCAACGCTGACAGTTTTTCCAAGCCTGTCTTGCCCATCAAAGCAGAAGGATGGAATTTTTGATTGAAGAGGGTTCCATTGGAGGCTATTGCATGATCCAGCATCGCAACCGAATTAGCTGCCGCAGTGGGACCATTGACATCCCTTCCGGATATTGGAGATACGCCATCTGCTAAAGGCGCTCCGGCCTTTCTTCCGTCAGGCGTTGCACCGGTTTGTGCACCAAGAGGCACATTTGCCGATACGGGATACAGTCCGGGTTGGAAATGGCCGTTTCTAGGATTCTTATATTTTTCTACTTCCTTGCAATATACCGATGCAACATTCTTTGCCATGATATCTACTTCTAAAATATCGTTTCCAAACTTTGGAACCTGATCAATATCACTCAGCATAACATTATAGTCCGAAGTCCCTCCCATTTTAGATGGTACTGCGAAACCTTCAACAATAACTTTCAATAGATTGGCTTGTTCGGTAGAAATTTTCTTCCCACCTTCAGTTAATTTATTGACGACGGTTTCCAAAACCTGCGGCGTAATGGCATTCTTTCCAATATTGGCCGCTCCTGCGAAATTGGAATCCATAGCTTCTTTAAACTGTGCCAGTGTATAATTCTTTTTATCAAATACGAGTTCTTTGATGACTTCCATTGAATCTGCAACATTAGCGACTCCAACGCCCTGTGGTCCGGTAAAATTATAGATTGCCCCACCTTCTTGTACGGTTCTTCCTCTACCGATACAATCGCTAACCATTGAAGATAAAAACGGTAGCGGAGCCCGCTCACTATGAGCAATATCCACTGCGTTATCGGCATTGGCAAGTAGTTTTACAAAATATTCCATCTGCACTTTGTAAGCATCCATCAGCTGTTCAAATGTAGTAAATTCTGTAATTTCACCGGTCTCGGGACCGACTAGTACGCTGCCTTCTTTACCATTATTAAAGGTGATTTCCATGACCTTTGCCATATTAAAAAATGCTGCATCGTGCCACCCTTCTGTCTTGCCGCCTTTCTGAGGTTCTACGCACCCAATAATTCCATAATCTCTTGCATCTTCTAAGCTCAAGCCTCTGCTGGTCAATGCAGGAATGATCACCTCATCGTTATAATAAGCCGGCATTCCCAAACCGATACGAGAAACCTCTCCTGCTTTTAATAAAAATTCATCCGGTGATTTGCTCCAGATACGAACTGAAATAGACGGCTGAGGCAGTTTGGTATGTGCGCTCGCTTCTAAGCATGCAATGGACAATGCATTGGTAGCATCTGTTCCGGTTTTGTCCTGTCCCCCGACAATTAAATTCTGGAACATGGGATAGCCTCCAAATCCCTTTGTTGAACCTTCGTCTCTGACTTTATTGATATCGTTAAATTTAACCCACAGACAATCAAGGATTTCCTGAGCTGCTTCCTTTGTCAGCTTTCCGGTTTTTATATCTTCTGCATAATATGGATACATATATTGGTCAAAACGCAGCGGCGATATGGAATGCCCATTGGATTCTATCTGTATTATTGCTTGTACAAACCAAAACGATTGTACGGCTTCATAAAAATCTTTTGCCGGCTTAGCAGGAACATTTTTACAGTTCAAAGCAATTCGTTTGAGTTCTTGACTTCTTTCACCGCTGACTTGTCCTGCCATCTTTTCAGCTAATTGAGCAAAGCGTTCTGCAAATTCAATAGCTGCCTTGGATGTAATAATGATTGCATTTAAAAAGTCACATTTTTTAATATATTTGGGACTGCTTTTATCTGCTGATTTCAAAGCGTCTTCGGCTTCTTTTATGATGCCTTCAAAGCCTATTTTCAGGACTTTTTCATAGTCCACTCCAATATGACCGACACCATTAAAATAGTAATTGCCTACTGTAAAAACATTATGATTCATCGCTTCTATTGTTTCCGGGTACATATATTGGGAAGCTAATTCATTGACGGTTTTACCGTCCCAATATGTAAGCACTTCTGTCAGTTGATTCTTTGTATCTTCACTGATTTCAAATACATCGCCTTTACGCAAAGCCAGTCTTTCAAATTCTTCTACCAGCCATTTGTATGAGAATTCAGGAAAAACCTGTGTGGAAAAAGGAGCTTTTGTTAAATTTCCAACTACCAATTCATCGTTTCTGATCACTATTGGTAAGTTTTTTAATATATGCTCCAGTGCTCTGGCTCTTCTCAAAACCATTGGAAGATTCTCTGTTTTACGATATGACTCTGTCAGTAATACCGCTCTTTCACACTCCACCTGCGGTTTACCTTCATACAATCCGTCAATTAATCTTTGAATTCTTGAGCTAACGTTGACACTTGATATATCCAATACTTTTCTCACTTTTTTTCCTCCTAACTATCTAATCCAACAAGGTATTTCTTAATCACTTTTTTATAAAACAATCCGGCCAATAATCCTCCTGCTATGGTTGCAAAGATCGGTATGATCAATCCATAGTAATTGCTTCCCCATGCATTATTTCCCCATCCATTAAAAAATAAAAACAGACGCGGTCCTAAGTCTCTCGCCGGATTCATTGCAAAACCCGTAAGGGGGCCTAGGGCAATTCCGCCAAACGTAACACTGGCACCTATTGCAACTGCCGGTATACCCGCTGTAGGTGCCGACCCGTTTCCTGCATCGGTAGTAGCAAATATAACCAATACCAATACAAAAGTTAAAAATGCCTCATTTAAAAAAGCATGCATCATGGTCACATTCTCTGCCGCTGCCGTAACAAAAATACCTCCACTACCTAAGCCTTCCGTAACGCCTCTTACCATGTTGTTGGCACTCTCATATGCCAAAATATTGGTGCCGAATAAAATGTATACCAATACTGCGGCACAGAACCCACCTAATATTTGTGCCAGTATATAAGGCAAAACCTTTTTACCATCAAACCCACCAAATGCAGCTAACGCAATAGTGACTGCGGGATTCATATGGGCACCGCTGATACTTCCTACAACATATATGGCCAAGGTAATAGCGACACCCCAGCAGGCCGCCATCCAGGGATAATTGATATCACTCATTCCCAATACCAGTACCGCAACGGAACTCAATCCGACGGTAATAAACATAAACGTTCCAAACCATTCTCCCAAGCATTTTATAGCCGTAGAATCCTTTACGGATTCTTGAGCTGCAGAATCGTTTTTCATGTTTTTACCTCCTTTACCAAACCGGTTTTGTTACAGACACAGGATTTTGACCCATGCCTTTTAATACGCTTAGACCCACTTCTCTTGCTTCTAAAACAGCTTGTCTTACAGCACCTGCATCTCCTGTGAAGGTAATTATAATTTCATTTGAAAAACAAGTGCCCACCGCTGGGCTGGCATATGTAATAATATCGACATTAGCGGTTTTTAATGCCACATCCGCCATCAGCATACCCACTGCTGCCGGTGCACCAACTGAAATTCCAAATGCTTTTCCAACCGGTGCTGAAAATGCTTTTTCCAGAGCAAAACTTGCTCTTGCAGTATAGTGCAGTTCTATATGCCCTGCATCACAACCGTAAACATTACCGAAATTTTCATCCAGCTCAGCCAACATGATTTCTACAGCCCGCCTGGCATCCGACACATCTTCGGATGCAAAGATAGTTGTACTTCCATGTCCTGCGCCACCCTTTGTATCTCTTGCAAATTCAACTACTGCAACGATTGTATTGGTTGCTTTTACAGCTACGTCTGCCGACATTATATGGGGTGCTCCGCCGGTTCTTGAACTCACAATACCAATGGAACGATATTTAGGGTCTAATTGAATCTTTTCGCGTAAATCAGCATCCAGATTGGCGATGACCAACCCCACCGTATCTCCGGTTCCTGTACCCACAAATTCCGTCAACCCGCATGGTGCCCCTGCTTCCTTATTTTCAGTACAATTACCTGCACCGGTTTCGGCATTGTCACATCCGGCATTTTCCACTGCATCCATAATTTTCTTAACGATATCTGCTTCCATACATTTCATCTCCATTTCTTTAGTTTTTAAAATTACTTTCATCATAAGTGGCACAGGAAGAAATGTATTTTATTTATTCCACGAGAAAAAGGATAGTTTCCACTTTCTCTATTGTAGTTTTTCTTGTTTCTATTGGTCTTTTATTTTTCATATACCTTGAATTTATTCCATTAAACGCCTCTTATCATAGGTGGAAATATTACTATTTTTAGTGGTTTTTGTCGTTATTGTAAAGATTGTTTTCTTATGCTATAATCAAATTAAACAATATATAACAATTCAGAAAGATCTATTCACAATTGTATCTGTTTAATATCCTTGGAGGCTTTGTATGAAAGATTTCTTTGAAAAATCTTTGATGGAGATATTAGATGAAGATGATTTTATGACTGTTCAGGACGAACTATCAAATTTATTACAGTTCTCTGTTATTACAATTAATCCCGACGGAACCCCTATAGGCCATTGGAACAACTTTACAGAATTTTGTGGCCTGATCCGCAGTTCACCCATCGGTGCCCAAAACTGTATGGAATGTGATAGACAAGCCAGTCTTCGTGCACTAAAATGCAGCACTCCCCAGAGTTACCTGTGCCATTGTGGTCTTCATGACTGTGCTGCTCCTATCATTGTAGAAAATCAGTATTTAGGTAGTGTATTGGGGGGTCAAGTTTTCACCCATGAAAGTGAAAGGTCTAATGTAGATACACGGTCTATTTCATCTAAATTTAACATTTCTGAAAAAAAGTTACAGAATGCACTTTCCAAAATAGCAATCGTTCCCGAAGAATATTTACAGCGTTGTATAAAATTTTATAGCTTTATGTCCTCATATTTGGCTGAAATGAGTATTCAAAAAGTAATTCAAGAACACCTGACCAAAGAAACCAATAAAAATTTACAATTGCAGCAAATAGTAAAAAAACAAGAGTTAAAACGTATGCAGGCCCAGATGAATCCTCATTTTTTGTTTAATGCTCTCAACTCTATTGCACGAATGGCCATGCAAGAAGATGCACCTAAAGCTGAACAACTCATCTATGAATTGGCTGATTACTTACGCTATACCATAAAAAATACCTCTGACATGCCTACATTGGAAAAGGAACTCAATAATCTATTTCACTATATTGCCATACAAAAAATACGTTTTGGAGATCGTATCACTTTTATTATTGATATTGATTCTTCTTTGCTAGAGTACAAGATTCCGTCTATGATACTGCAGCCTATCGTTGAAAATTCCATTATTCATGGACTTGAATCACTAAAAGAAGGAGGATACGTTAAAGTTATTGGCAAAAAAATAGTTGAAACTTCTGAGTTTCAACTATTGATTATAGATAATGGTATAGGTTTTCCCCCAAATATATTAGAATTATTTAATAATAAAATTCCATTTAAAGATAACTACATTGGCTTGGGTTTGATCAATACACATATTCGAATTAAACACCTCTTTGGTGAATCCTATGGAATAATAATCAGCAATAATCCATTCGTCGAAAATTGCGTGAGTATTAAACTCCCCTGTTCACTCTAGAATATAATATAGTGATTTGAAAGGATTTATTATGTACAAATTATTGATAGCCGAAGATGAAAGATTAGAAAGAATGGCATTGGAAAAAATTATAGGACGTAATTTCCCCAACATTACTGTTTTGAAGTGTGCAAAAAATGGAGAAGAAGCGATACAATTCGCTCAACAATATACACCTGACATTCTTCTCATGGATATTCGCATGCCTGCCAAGAATGGCTTGGAAGCACAAAAACAAATCATTAAATTTCACCCTAATATTAAGACGGTTATTATTACTGCCCATAGTGAATTCACCTATGCTCAAGAAGCAATAAAATATAATGTATATGACTTTTTATTAAAACCCGCTTCACCTGACGTGTTATGTGACTGCATCAACAAAATTTTGCGACCTCCCATCTCCGCCATAGCATCGAGCAATATCGAAACCCCTCTAAATCAAGGACTTATTAAAGAATGTATCTCTTATATTGAAGCGAATTATCTCAACAATATTCGTTTAACCGATGTAGCGTCACAAGTTCATTTGAGTGAAAAATATTTTAGTCGCTTTTTTAAAGAAAAAACAGGTGTTAGGTTCACAGATTATATTCAAATACTTAAAATCAACCGTGCTAAAAATTTATTAACTCATACGGATTCTCCTATATATCGTATTGCTATGGAGTTAAATTTTTCAGATGCCGCATATTTCACAAAAATTTTTTTAAAGCACGAAGGTGTAACACCCAATTACTACCGTAAACATCATATTTAATTTGTAGTCGATAAAATTCTCTTATTACTTTTTACATATAAAAAATCCGTTTCGTTGTGCCACCTCAATAGCCTTCTTTATATTAACTCGATTGGGACCTTTTCTTACAATTTTAAATACTATCTTATCCTCTTTTTTGAAAGGAATTTCTCTTTCACCATCAAGGGCAATAATTCCTCTTTCAGTGGGCTCATAGAAATATTCTTGGTCAAAATTAATGATTTCCGGTTGACTAACATTAAACAGCTTTATAACCCCGGCAGCTATGGGCGCCATTGTTCTATCATCATTATTATTGCAGTTGATATCGGCATAAGCTCCAAAGTCGTCCTCTTCCGTTATAATTGTTCTACAGCCTAAAAGGGAAGAAAAACCTATAGATGCAGGATGGCATCTTGATACAATTACTTTTATGATGTCTTCTAAATCCCATATTGCCCTGGAACCAATGAACATTTTTCTTGAAATCACCGCATCTATAAGTGCAATATCTGAAAACTTTCCATTTTTGTAAATTTCAATTCTTTTGTCCCTTCTACAAATATCATTGACATCACAAAAACCCGAAGCTACAGCAGCAGCCGCTATACCTGCCACTGTACCTTCAATCATATCCGGATAAACGTTATTCGTACCTGTAGACACTGAAATTAAAGGAGTTTCTCCGATAGATTTTGCAACAGCCCTGCTGGTTCCATCTCCTCCCAATACAACAATACACTCTGCCCCTATTTCTTTCATCTTACCGGCAAAAATTGTAGAATCATTTGAGGTTGCTTCCATTTTCATATCCAGAACTATTACTTCAGATATAAGTTTCTTTGTATGGATTAAGTTATCTATTGCTCTTGAACCTATATCAAAATAATCCGGCATTATGTATATTTTTTCTACTCCAAGGGTCTGAACTGCAAGAATAATTCGTTCAACTATATTTATTTTTTCATGATTATCAATAACAGTCGCATGGGAAACAAGTCTTCTGATATCTTTGCCCGATGCCGGATTTGCGATTATACCTATTGTTGCCATATATGTGCCTCCTTGTTGTTATAGAGAAGAATAAACGTTATCCCTATTTTATATAGCTATGCAGTAGCTTTCACATTTTGAATAGATTTAACAGCTTTTATAATATCTTCTTTCTGTGGCAGCACATAACTTTCAAGGTTTGAAGTAAATGGTATGGGTGTATTTAAGGTGCCGATTCTAACTATTTTCGTATCAAGACAGTCAAACTTCTCCTCTGCAATGAGTGATGCAAGTTCTCCCGACCATGCTCCACGTTTATTCTCTTCAGTTACGATAACTACTTTTCTCGTTTTTTCTATAGAGGCATATATGGCTGCCTTATCCAATGGGTATAATGTCCTTGGATCTATAACTTCAACATTTATTCCATCGGCAGCAAGTTCTTCTGCTGCTTGGAGTGCTTTTACTATACAGAAACCTGTTGCTATGATTGTAACATCTGTTCCTTCTCTTTTAACATCAGCCTTTCCTAAAGGTATTGGAACATTTTCATCTCCAACTTCACCTGGTGTCGCATACAATACCTTATGTTCCATAAACATTACAGGATTTTCATCTCTGATAGATGCTATCATCAGTCCAAGTGCATCTTGTGGTGTCGAAGGATATACAACCTTAAGCCCCGGTATATGGGTCAGCCAAGCCTCAAGACATTGAGAGTGCTGCGCTGCCGCCTGCAGTCCGGCTCCACAAGCCATTCTTAAAACCATAGGAATCTTCATATTTCCGCCATACATATATCTAAATTTTGCTGCTTGATTCATAATTTGGTCTCCACAGCATCCTATAAAATCATTAAACATAAGCTCGGCGACCGGAACCAATCCTGTAGATGCAGCACCTGCAGCCATACCGGCAATTTGCTGCTCAGTTATAGGTGTATCTCGTACTCTTTCTTCTCCAAATTCATCATATAAACCGGCAGTTACTCCAAAAGCGCCGCCTAATATACCGACATCTTCTCCCATTACAAATACATTAGAGTCTCTTCTCATTTCATTTCGAATTGCTTCATTTATCGCTTGTCCAAAAGTCAGGTTTCTCATATCACCCTCTCCTCCTCTACAATATCCGTATAAACATCTTCAAGTGCTGAAGATTCTTTAGGGAACGGACTGTTAACTGCAAATTCAACTGCCGCTTCTATTTCATCATATATTTCTTCTTGGATCTCTTCTAATTCATCTTCTTTTGCAATACCGCTTTCCTTTAAATATTCTTCAAATTTAGCCAGAGGATCCTTGGCAAGCCATTCTTCCACTTCCTCTTTCGGTCTATATAATCCGGGCTCTCCTTCAAAATGTCCGTGCCATCTATAAGTTTTACATTCTATAAGGGTAGGCCCCTCTCCATTTCGCGCTCTTTTAACTGCTTGTTCAGTTGCTTCATATACTTCCAGCACGTCATTACCATCAATGGAAATACCAGGCATATTGTATGCAACTGCTCTCTCAGATATATCCGTTAATGCCATTGCTCTATCTTGTCTACATGAAATACCATATAAATTATTTTCACAAACGAAAACAACCGGGAGTTTCCATGTGCTGGCAATATTTAATGCTTCATGGAATGTTCCTTCATTGGATGCACCGTCTCCAAAGAAACACACTGCAACAGCTCCTGTTTTCTTCATTTTTGCAGTCAATGCGCCACCGGCAGCTATTGTAAATCCGCCACCCACGATACCATTGGCTCCCAATATCCCTAACTCGGTATCTGCAATATGCATTGATCCGCCTTTTCCATTACAGTATCCTGTTTCTCTACCACAAAGTTCAGCCATCATAAGCTTGGTATCCGCACCTTTGGCAATGATATGTCCATGGCCTCTGTGGGTACTTGTTATATAGTCTTCTTTTTCTAAGTTTGCACAAACTCCGGTAGCAACGGCCTCTTCACCTAAATATAGATGCACAAATCCTTGAATATTACCCTCTGAAAAACTCTTTGATGCTTCTAGCTCAAATCTTCTTATTCTTTGCATTACTCTATACATATCTAACAATTTTTCCTTTGACAGTTCCATAAGCAACCTCCTTTAAATCAATATGTTTTTACCACTTTCAAAACGGCTCCTATCATATGTTGAATAAAAATATGTATCATCCCCCCTTACCATTGGTTTTACCTTTCTAAGAACAATTTTCTCAATTCTTGATAATACTAATTCGCAACTATCGTGCCAAATAATAAAGAAACATTTAAAGGCCTTTTATGAGCGTTTTTCCCATGAGATATTGTGAATCAGTATCATTTTAGGAAATTTTATTCCCTGAGTATCATTTTGACACTAAATGTTTTTTCAGTTCTCATTTTTCTGTTTTAAAGGTCTTGTTTCAGTCAATCCCGTTAAGATTGGGAAGCATATAATCAAAAGACCACCCGTAGCAATAAATGAAGATCTAAATGATGCTACCTCTGCAATATAGCCGCCTATTAAAGGTCCAAATGCTGATAAAATTAGGCCAAATGCATAAAATAACGCCATAGCAACAGCAACTCTGGCCGGGGTCATTCCTTTAAGTTCCATTGGAATTGTAAACAATGCCGGCATCATTCCGGCACTTCCCAGCGCTAATAGAGAAGCCCCTATAACTGCCCATATAACGGTTGGTATTACCATTAGTCCCATACCTATTAATTGCAATACAATCGTAAGTACCACAACTGCTTTACGTCTTCCACTTATACTCATTACTACTCCACCTAATAATCCACCCACTATACCTGCTACAGGCATAATTGTGGCTAAATTGGCTGCAGTGCCTAAATCTAAGCTAAAATCATTATTAAGATAGTAAGGTAAAAACGTAGTGACTTGCATATATGGAATCGTTGTTATTAAGTAAGTAAAACAAATTATTTTTATTGCAGGGTATTTCCAAACTGTTTTAAATATATTACTTTCAGTTTCTTCGGCATCGCTGACTTCATCCACTATTTCTCCATCTTTTCCAAATATCATCCATCCTATTGCCAAAATCAAACCGGCAAACCCGGTTACGCCAAGTGCACTTTGGTACATACCGCCTACAGCATTCAAAATGGGCACCATTACTAATGCTGCTACAAAATAACCCATTAAATGAATCATTCCAAAAATAGTATTCATTTTCTCTCTGCCTTTTTCACTATAAAAAGCCAAAACGATTGAACTTGAAACGGTTATAATTAAAGCAATTCCTATTCCTATAATGATACGGCTAATAACGAATAGCGTTAGCCCAGTTACAGCATAATTAAAAAAATGACCTAACATTAATATTACTATTCCTAAAAAAAATGATTTTTTAATGCCTATTTTTTTAAGCAAATTACCACTTATCATCCCAAAACTTCCCATGCAAATCAGCACGATTGATACAAGCCAACCGGCGATTGCTTCAGTTATCCCTAAACCTTTAATTATATAACCCAAAATTATTGCAGGTTCGTAAACAGAGAATACACCATAAAGATATACAACAATAACCAAAATAGTATTCATAAAAAGATTTCCACTATTTACTCTTTCACTCACTTATAAATATCCTCCTCTAATCCGGAAGAATGCTTTATAGCTATCTTCCAAATATAATTTAAATCATTAAAAAAAACATTTTTGGTAGAACCAAAACGCATACTCAATAAAAAATCAAGAGCAGCGTGACCATGCGCTGCTCTCTTTTTGACCAAAGCTAACAACTTAATATATCAGCTTACTTGTTACGCCCGGACAAGCATCTCAGCATACGGGATATTTCTCAGCAACTATGGCCAGAGATTTTTCCATAGATTCTAAAACATAATCTAAATCCTCATAGGTATGTCGATATGAAATGTAGCCATGGTGGAAAGGCTGTATGAATATTTTTCTTCTCACCATTTGTGTATAAAAGAGTTCTCTACGCTGTTCCCAAAAACCATCCACTTCTTTAAAACATATTAATGGCATTGGCTCAATGCCTGCATAAAACACACCTACATCGAATTTTGCACATATTTCTTCTGCTCTTTCCCTAAAGTATTTTCCTTTTGTCCATACATCTTCAATAACATTTTCACGCTCTATTATCTCAATGGTTTTAAGGGCTGCAACCATTTCAAGGCTGTTAGGATACATGGTTGAGCTTATAAATGCTTTATCGCTTGCCGCATCCATAATCTCAGCCTTACCTACACAAGCACTGACGGCATATCCATTTGCCATAGCTTTACCAAAACAACCCAAGTCCGGTGTTACGCCGTAGTACTCCTGTGCACCTCCTAATGCAAATCTAAAACCGGTACGAATTTCATCAAATATTAATACCGCCTTATATTTGTCTGCCAAAGCTCTTACACCTTCCAAATAGCCTTCATCAGGATACTCTAATGGTACAAACATATGGGCATGACCAAAAGGAGGCATGATAATACACGCTATATCATCATCATTCTTCAACATATTTTCAAGATTTTCCAAATCATTATATTCCATTTCCATGGTTAAATCTTGATACGCCTTTGGAACACCTACTACGGCACCGGTAAGGGTTTCATTAGTCCAATCACCCCAACCGTGATATCCACATTTTATTATTTTGTTTTTATCCGTATATGCCCTTGCTATCCGTACAGCCATATTCGTTGAATCCGAGCCGGTCTTTCCAAATATTACTTTTTCAGCACAAGGAATAATTTCGATCAGTTTTTTTGCTAGTTTTATTTGTATTTCTTGCGATAAACTAAAACAAAAACCTTTCTTCATATCTTCCGTCACTGCATCATTAATTTCTTGTTCAACTTCTCCTAAAATCATCGGTCCATAGGCAGCCATCCAGTCGATATAATCATTGCCATCAACATCTACAATGTGGTTTGCATACCCCCTTTTAAAGAAAACAGGCCATTCTTCCGGATAGTAAACTTCTGGGCGTCTGATGGGTGACACGCCTCCCGGATAGATCTTTTTTGCCGCCTCGTATAGCTCATAAGAATTTTTGAGATTTAATTTTGGTGCTGCTTTTGTCATCATTTTTCCTCCTTTTTTCATATTTTCATAATATTCATAATTTTTTTAAAGCAATTTTTATACCAATAAAAAAAAGCCTAAACAAAAGGCTTCTTCTATTTCTTTTATTATTATTAAGTATCTTTTTGGGAATATTCAAACAAAATAGTATCATTTTGAAATTATTCCTCACTTATCAATCATCCTGTCTACTTCTATCTCATATTTTTTAATTTTTCTATATATTGTAGATTTGCTTATATTTAAATCTCTTGCGGCTTTCATCACATTTCCATGACTATTGATTATAGCATTTATAATGGATCTTTTTTCCATCACTTCAACAGGTATCACTTTTGCAGATGGTTCTATATTGGACCGCAAAATATTTTCAGGCAAATACTTACTGGTTATGACTTCTTCTTCACATAAATAATATGCTCTTGAAATAACGTTTTGAAACTCTCTGACATTTCCATTCCAAGTATGCCTTTCAAGATATACTATAAGGTCATCACTAATAGATTTGATTTTTTTTATGTTCTCTCTATTTAATTTTTCTAGGAAATAAGATGCAAGAATGGATATATCCTCAGATCTATCCCTTAATGGAATAATTCTAAAGCTTATAACATTTAGTCTGTAATAGAGATCCTCTCGAAAATTTTTTTTCAAAACCTCTTCGTAAAGGTCTCTATTTGTAGCTGCTATCACCCTTACTTTTAGTTCTTTTTCATATTTCCCGCCTATTCTGGTTATTTTATAACTGTCAAGAACTCTTAAAAGTTTTGATTGTATTTCAAGGGGAAGTTCCCCAATTTCATCTAAAAAAATGGTTCCTCCATGTGCAAGTTCAAATTTTCCTGGATTTCCTTCTTTTAATGCACCTGTAAAAGCACCCTTCTCATATCCGAAAAGTTCACTTTCCACAAGATCTCTGGGTAAAGCAGCACAATTTACAGCTATAAAAGGGCCTTTAGAGTGTCGGCTTTCATTATGTATGGATTGGGCAAATAATTCTTTTCCCGTTCCGCTCTCTCCTCCAATGAGTATGGTACAATTGGTTTTTGCAACTCTTTTTGCTGCTTCTATAAGGCTTATCATCTTTGGATTTTGAGTTATAATATGGCTAAACGTATACGTTGCTTTATTACCTACGGTTTTATTGATCAATTGATTAATAATTTTCGGCTCTTTGAACACGACTGCAATGCCAATAATTTTTTCGTTAATTGTCATGGGTATGACATTAGCAATACATATTATTTTATTTTTGTTGATATAAAAACCGGATTCTATATATTGTAAAGACTCCTTTGAATGAAGGATATTCTTAAAATCAACATCTCTCATTATATCCTTTATATCAAGGTCATATATGTCTTCTTTCTTCACCCCCAGTATACGACATGCAACTTTGTTGACCGTGCTGATTTTCATATTTTCATCTGTTATTATCATGCCCTCGGATATGTTTTTAAATGTGGTATTGATTAGTTTATTGGACCTTATAAGCTTCAATTGTTTTTCTATGGAATATGCTCCTGCCACAACGATTCCCAGTGTATGACTATTGACATCTTTACACAAGCCTGTCATATTAATGCAGCCGATAATGTTTCCGCTTTCATCATGTATTGGTGCCGAAGAACATGTGGCTATGTGATGAAATTGAGGATAATGTTCTGCTCCAACCGTTTGAATTGGCTTATCATGAATAAGAGAAAGGGCTATGGCATTGGTACCGATGATCTCTTCGGACCATGTGTGACCTCTTAAGAAATTTTGACCTTTTACAGTATCTATAATACTTTCATGGGAAGTAACTTCTAAAATATTACTTTCTTTATCCGTAAGCATAATCAAAAAATTAG